>JBJELB010000041.1:0-12676 GCA_051878935.1 Lachnospiraceae bacterium
GCTATAGAAATGGGGGCAAAGCTATTTATGGTTTTGACCCCAACATCATTAAATTGAACCATTTTCATATTTTGGGAGATACTATATTGAATGTAGGACGCTTCCGAAAAGAATATAAACAAAAGGAGAAACAACAATATGAGTTTGAATGATATCTTAAGCAGACTAAATGATGTCATGTACACCTATGTCTTGATTATCATGCTGGTAGGTGTGGGTGTTTATTTTACGATTCGCACAAGAGGAGTGCAGTTCCGGCTTCTGAAAGATGGGATTCGCTCCATGATAGACAAAACAGATGAGGGAAAAGATGGAGAGAAAAAAGTATCCTCTTTTCAGGCATTGATGATTTCTACTGCTTCCCGCGTAGGAACGGGAAATATTGCCGGCATTGCGACTGCAATTGCAGCAGGAGGCTCCGGAGCGGTATTCTGGATGTGGGTGACAGCTTTCATCGGTGGAGCATCTGCCTTTATTGAAAGTACATTGGCGCAAGTTTATAAGGTACGTCAAAATGGACAATATCGTGGCGGGCCGTCTTACTATATGGAACATGCTCTGGGAAAACGTTGGATGGGTGTGCTGTTTTCGATTTTATTGATTATCTGTTTTGCATTTGGCTTTAACGGACTGCAGTCGTATAATATTTCTTCTACTCTCCAGTATTATATTGCAGATTATGGCAACACGAATTATCCTATGATCGTCGGGCTCGTGTTGGCAGCATTGACGGCAATGGTAATCTGGGGCGGTGTGCACCGAATTGGCTTTATTACATCAGTGATTGTACCGGTTATGGCAGTGATTTATGTTCTGATGGGGCTGGTAACGATGGCTTTGCATATTACGGAGCTTCCGCATGTCTTTGCTGTTATTCTGGAAAATGCGTTTCAGGTACGGGCGGTGACCGGCGGATTTGCCGGAAGTGCGGTTGTCATTGGTATTAAACGTGGTCTTTTTTCTAATGAGGCCGGTATGGGCAGTGCGCCGAATGCTTCTGCTTCTGCGGAGGTAGACCATCCGGTGAAGCAGGGGCTGGTACAGGTTATCTCTGTATTCATTGATACGATTCTGATCTGCTCAAGTACTGCCATGATGCTTCTGGTATCGGGAGTTGAAGGGAAGAGCGGTGTGATGGATGGTATCCCTTTTGTACAGGCAGCGATATCCAATAATGTTGGTACGTGGGGCATACACTTTATCACACTTTCCATTTTTGCTTTTGCATTTAGCAGTATTATCGGAAACTACTATTATGCAGAATCGAATATCCTTTTTATCAAAAATAATAAAGTGTTGTTGCATCTGTTCCGTGCCGTTTGTGTTGTTGTTATCTATTTCGGTGCTCAGGCTGATTTCACCTTAGTGTGGAATATCGCGGATATCACGATGGGATGTATGGCAATCGTAAATATCATTGCGATTTTCCTGCTGGGTAAAATCGCATTAAAAGTCCTTGGGCATTACGAAGAACAGAAAAAACAAGGGAAAGATCCGGTCTTTTATGAGGATGAGGCAGGACTGACCGGAACGGTCTGGACAAAGGATAATTTATAGGAATGAAGTATATTCTTTCCTAATCCTGTAAACAATAGAGGTATACTGCACAGGATTAGGAAGGAGTAGAGAAAATGAAAGACAAAGTATTTGGTGTTCTCCAGCGCGTGGGAAGATCATTTATGCTTCCGATTGCGATTCTGCCGGTGGCAGGACTGCTGCTGGGAATCGGAAGTTCCTTTACGAATGAAACGATGCTGGAAACGTACGGTCTGACATGGATTATGGGACCGGGAACGATTCTGTATGCAATATTAGAAGTAATGAAAGAGGCAGGGGACATTATATTTGCGAACCTGCCTATTCTATTTGCACTCGGTGTTGCGATTGGTATGGCGAAGAGAGAAAAAGAAGTGGCAGCGTTGGCTGCAACGATTGCCTTTTTTGTCATGCACGCATCCATCAGTGCCATGATTACGATTCATGGTGGGGAGGATATCCTGTTACGTGGTGCAGTTACATCTGTATGTGGTATCTCATCCCTGCAAATGGGAGTCTTTGGCGGCATTATAGTCGGTTTGGGTGTGGCTGCCCTGCATAACCGATTCTATAAAATTGAATTTCCGCAGGTGTTGTCCTTTTTTGGAGGAACACGTTTTGTGCCGATTATCTCTGCATTGGTATATGTAGGGGTAGGTATTTTGATGTATTATATCTGGCCGGTCGTGCAATCTGTGATTTATGCTGTGGGAGATGTCGTGCTGCGCTCCGGATATGCCGGAACCTGGGTATACGGTTTTATGGAACGATTACTGATTCCGTTTGGTTTGCATCATGTATTCTACCTCCCGTTTTGGCAGACGGCGCTCGGCGGTACGATGGAGATTCAGGGTGCAGTGGTCGAAGGTGCTCAGAATATCTATTTTGCCCAGCTGGCAGATCCGACGGTACAACAGTTTTCTGTTTCGGCAACGAGATTCATGTCCGGTAAGTTCCCATTGATGATTTTCGGTTTACCGGGTGCTGCCCTGGCAATGTATAAAACGGCCAGACCGGAGAAGCGAAAGGAGGCAGGCGGTCTGTTATTGTCGGCTGCGTTGACTTCCATGCTGACCGGTATCACGGAGCCTTTGGAATTTACGTTTATCTTTGTGGCACCTTTATTGTATGGAATCCACTGTGTTATGGCGGGTTTTGCTTTTATGCTGATGCATGTTTTTAACGTAGGAGTCGGTATGACATTCTCCGGTGGATTCATCGATTTGTTCCTGTTTGGTATCTTACAGGGTAATGGCAAAACTCATTGGATTTGGATTATCGTAGTGGGTATTGTATATTTCATTGTGTACTATTTATTGTTCCGTTTCCTGATTATGAAGCTGAATCTGAAAACTCCCGGACGGGAGGATGCAGAAGGAGTAAAACTGTACCACAGAAGCGATGTGGAAGCACGCAGACAAGAAGACAGTACTGCAGGACAGGAGATGGTGGATGATAACTTATCGCAGGTCATTTGCCGGGGACTGGGTGGAAAACATAACATATCCGATGTAGATTGTTGTGCAACCAGACTGCGGTGTACGGTGCACAAGGCAGAATTCGTGGATGATGCGCTGCTTCGTTCAACAGGAGCATCCGGTGTCGTTCATAAAGGAAACGGTGTTCAGATTATTTATGGACCTCGTGTTACTGTAATCAAATCGAATTTGGAAGCCTATCTGGAAACCGCGCCTGATACGGAGCTGATTGTGATTTCCAGTCCGGTTACCGGGACGGCAGCAGAACTTGCCACCGCACCGGATGAAGCATTTGCGGAAAAAATGATGGGAGATGGTGTGGTTGTCACACCGGAAGAAGCTGTTGTCCGTGCACCGGAAGACGGCATGATTACGATGATCTTTGATACGAAGCATGCCATGGGCTTTCAGACCAATACCGGAGTATCCTTATTGTTTCATATGGGCATTGATACCGTACAGCTGCAGGGCAAGGGATTTCGAATCCTTGTAGAAAAAGGACAGAAGGTAAAAAAAGGTGTGCCTTTGATGGAACTGGATCTGGATTATTTGAAGGAGCATGCGACTTCGCTCGTATCTCCGATTGTTTGTACCGATCTGGAAGAGGGACAGAGCATTCGTTTGTTAGCTACCGGCAGAGTGAAAGCCGGAAATCCGTTATTTGTGATTGAGGAGGACGTCAATAGATGATATCATTTAACTATACAATAACAGATCCGGTTGGGATGCATGCCAGACCGGCCGGTTTACTTGCAAAAGAAGTGAAAAAATACGAATCAACCGTAACATTGAGCAAGGATGGGAAGACCTGTGATGCACAGAAACTAATGATGGTGATGAGTCTGGGCATCAAATGTGGCGATACGGTAACGGTGGAGATCACCGGACCGGATGAGCAACGCGCCGGCACGGAGCTGGAGGCATTTTTTAAAGTGAATTTTTAAGAAACGGGGTGATGGAATGGATACCTGTACCGGGAAATCCATATTTAAGGGAATTGCGATTGGCCGTATTCTTTTTTACCAGAAGGGCGAGCAGACGGTGGAACGTGTACGGATCATTGATGTGGAAGCGGAGATAAAGCGATATGAAGCAGCAAGAGAAAAAGCGATTGAACAGGTTATGGGCTTGTACCGCAAAGCGGTAAAGGAAGTTGGGGAAGTGAATGCTGCAGTGTTTGAAGTGCATGCCATGATGCTGGAAGATGATGATTATGTG
The DNA here is from genome assembly GCA_051878935.1 of Lachnospiraceae bacterium. Taxonomy (GTDB): domain Bacteria; phylum Bacillota; class Clostridia; order Lachnospirales; family Lachnospiraceae; genus CANQDT01. The sequence goes on from JBJELB010000041.1 coordinate 4,233, forward strand.
GATTCCATCATCAATATTATCAAAAACCAACAAGTGAATGCGGAGTTTGCGGTAGCGACGACAGGGGACAATTTTTCTAGCATGTTTGAGAATATGCATGATGAATACTTCAGTGCCAGAGCGGTCGATGTCAAAGATATATCAGAACGTCTGGTAAATATCCTAAGCGGAAGAGATGCAGAGCAGGAGATCAGTAAGGAGCCGGTTATCATTGTTGCAGAGGATCTTGCTCCGAGTGAAACGGTACAGATGGATAAAGAGAAGCTGCTGGCGTTTGTGACACATCTGGGTTCTTCAAATTCCCATACTGCCATATTGGCGAGAATGATGAATATCCCGGCATTGATTGGGGTTGATATCAAGAAGGAATGGAACGGAAAAATGGCGATTGTCGATGGATACAATGGAACACTCTATGTAAATCCGGAGGAGTCGCTGCTGGAGGAATTCCGGGAGCGTAAGGAAGAAGAGCAGCATGCCAGAGAATTGCTGCAAACCTTAAAAGGAAAAGAAGATATCACGACAGACGGACGCAGGATTCGTCTCTACGCCAACATTGGGACGGTATCGGATGTGGCATCGGTACTGGCAAATGATGCGGCGGGGATCGGGCTGTTCCGAAGTGAATTTTTGTATTTGGAATCCGATGATTATCCGGACGAAGAGATGCAGTTTCAGGTCTATAAAAGTGTAGCTGAGAACATGGCGGGGAAAAAAGTGATTATCCGGACACTGGATATCGGGGCAGATAAACAGGTTGATTATTTTGGATTGGGATATGAAGAGAATCCGGCGATGGGGTATCGTGCCATTCGTATCTGCCTGGATCAGCCGGATATTTTCCGAACACAGCTTCGTGCTATTCTCCGTGCCAGTGCCTATGGAAACCTTGCTGTTATGTATCCGATGATCATTTCGGTGGATGAAGTGCGTCAGGCAAAAGAGATGGTATTTACGATACAGCAGGAACTGGAAGAAAAAGGAATTGCCTACGGAAATATGGAACAGGGAGTTATGATAGAAACACCGGCGGCAGTCATGATCAGTGAAGATCTGGCAAAGGAAGTAGACTTTTTCAGTATCGGAACCAATGATCTGACCCAGTATACGCTGGCGATTGACCGCCAGAATATGAAACTGGATGCCATTTATGATCCGCATCATCCGGCGATTTTGCGTATGATACAGATGACGATTGAAAATGGTCATAAGCATGGTTGTTGGGTAGGTATCTGCGGAGAATTGGGAGCTGATATGGAACTGACCAGAACATTTTTGGATATGGGTATCGATGAGCTGTCAGTATCGCCGTCGTTTATTCTGCCGATTCGTAAGATGATACGGGAAACTTGATTTTTCCCGGAAAAGACCAGCGTTTTATCGTTGGTCTTTTAAAAATTAAAAAAAGTGAGGGTTTATTATGAATGAAGATTCGAGAAAACTGCTGGAAGAATGTACGTCCGGCTGTACGATGGCTGTGGAGAGCATGAAACAGGTTGGGGAATATGTCCAGGATGATACGTTAGGAGAACTATTTGAAAAGTATCGGGAAGAACATGAGAGGATCTGGCAAGAAGCGAATGATATGCTTGGGGAAGCGGGAGAAGAAGAGAAGGAGCCGGGCAGGATGGCTTCGGCCTTTTCCTGGCTGACGGCCGAGATGAAATTAATGATGCGAGATGACAATCATCAAATTGCAAAACTGATGATGAATGGTTGTAATATGGGAATCCAGTCCATAAGTGAGCATCTGAATGATTATGTAGCTGCCTCGGATGAGGCAAGGAGAATTGCAAAGCAATTAATAAGAATTGAGGAAGAATTCATGAAAAATCTGCGGGAGTTTTTGTAGAAGGAGATGGACGAAATCCGTTGCCAAAGACTTCGCTGGTTTCTGTCAGCATGACAAAGGCATCGGGATCTGCAGAATAGATGCAGCTCTGGATACGAAAGGTTTCAGAACCGGAACAGGCGCAAAGCAACACCGAACGCTCTGTTCCGGTATAGCTGCCGCGTGCCTGGATGACAGTGGAACCGCGTCCGCTGGTCTGGGCAATCCGGAAGGCAACGGTATCCGCTTTGGTGGTAATAATAATGGCAAGCTTGCAGGCTCCAATACCGTACATAATCTTATCAATCATAACAGAAGTTACGAAGGCATTGATGAGACCGTAAAGGACTGCATCGATACTTCCAAAAACCGGCCATCCCAACAGAATGATGATGAAGTCAAATGTCATGGTTAATGCACCGATAGATAGCGTGGGACGCTTCGTGCGGATAGACATGGTCAGAAGGTCTATGCCGCCGGAGGAGGAACCGTGCAGGAAGAAAAAAGCGAGGCCTGCTCCCATAAAGATGCCGGAATACATTGCGGCCAGCAGAGGGGAACCCTCATAGGATTTGGTCATAGGAAAAATCACATCCAGAAAAATGGTATTGAACAGCATAGAACGGGCGGTTTTTAGCAGAAAGCGTCGTCCGACGATGCGATAGCTGATAAAAACGAGCGGAATGTTGAGCAGGAGCGTCATGGTTCCAATGGGAGCGTTCCAGAGGTAGTTGGCGATGAGGGAGAGACCGGAGATACCTCCCAAGGCAAAATGATGTAATTTGGCAAAAGTATAGATGCCGATGGAATAGAGTAAACTGCCAATGATGTCGTAGAGCAGATCCAGGAGCATGATGTGACAGGTTCTTTTTTGTGCTGGCATGACATAACCTCCGTTATCAAAAATATGTTTTGATTATTCTGTGCGAAATGAAAAAGAAGTATTCCCATAAGTGGATTAGTAATTTGCGACATGAAGAAGAAAAAGATGTCATGAGTGTGGATGGTTTTTATTTTTGAAATAAGATATGATAAAAGATATTAAGAAAAAGAGAAGGAGGACTCGTATGAAACTACGAAAGAAATGGTTGGCGTTGTTCTTGACGCTGGTAATGGTACTGGGTATCATGCCGGTACAGGCAACGAGTGAGAATGTAATAGGAGATACGATAGGGCTGCGAGGGCTCGAAGTCACAAAGATACTGGATCTGAGTACAGTTGACACCTATTATCTGACAAAAGAAGCATCGGGAGTTTACAGGGCGTCAAACGGAACGACGGCGAATCTGTACGATGGAAATACGGAGGCAATTCTTGGCTCTGTCTCCAAAGTGATAACCTATTTTGATTTGTCTGCATATGCGGACCAGATTACAAAAATAGTGTATACGATAGCAAATCCGGATAAAGCGTACACCAATCTGGCGGGCACGAACTTCCTGTATGGTTCAGCCGGACCAATTGATTCAGATACGTCAATAGGGGCAGCGTCTTCTATGACATGGACTTCAATATACCGTACAAATGGGAAAAATACGGCAAGTGGTATTACTGTTGAAGCAGCTTCTGATTTGAATTTGGAGACGGGAACCGGTAGTGCAGTGCTGACTGGTGATTTTAGTCTTTATCCATATATCGGTGTTGCAAATGGTTCCGGTGTATGTACCTGTTCAGAACTTACCATTTATTTGACAACCACAGTTGCAGATGATGATGAGAATTTAAAAACGATTGTAAGTGATGGCAATGTGACGGTGCCTGAGAAAGGTTATCCGGGCCAGATCGTAACAATAACCACTCCCAATACAATGGTAAAAGATTCTCTCGTAGTTACTTATCAGGATGAGAGCAGTAATGTGGTTCCGGTTGAGACGGCACCAGAGACAGGAATGGAGAATGCCTATACCTTTGTTATGCCGGCTGCAGATGTGAAAGTATCGTGCCTGAATAATACAGACGAAAGAAAAGTAGTGGTTGTCGGAGTAACTGATAATTATTATACGAAGCTGGATTCTCCGGTTCATGTGAATTTTACCATTCCAGAGCTTGGTGAGGAATACCAGTATGATTATCCGACGGTTTACGTGCCGGTTCGTAAGAATGCCAACCTCGCTAAAAATATGACAGCGACGATGGGTGGAGAATCCTATACGGTTACTAATGGTACCGTAACCGGAACGGGAAGTGGGGATAAGATTGTACCCGGAGGGGTCAGTACCCTGACAATTACCAATGATAATACATCTGGTGTGGATTATTTCCATAACAGTAAGAATCATTATCCGGAACAGGCTACAGATCTGGCAACACTGACTCTGGATATTGTAGATGTGGATTTGAGAACAACAGGTATTATTGTTGACGGAGAAACGTATGGAAAGAACGCAGTGGTTCCGTCTGCGTCTACAGTAACAGCGGTATCTCTTGCAAAATACAGTGGTTACACGGTTCCACAGGCAACTGTTACCATTACGTTGATGCACAACGGAGAAACAATAGATACTGCAACGGGAAGCATTAGTGATTCTTCCTTTACAGATACGACAGCCACCTGTACCTTGGAAAGAGCTATTTCAATTCCGGCGATCGATGCATACAGTTATACGATGCAGGTAACCATTCAGGATGAAAATGGAGAAGCTTTGGCTGCGGATTTTGCAGTCCGGACAAAGAAACAGAAAGAATCGTTGACGACAAGTACGATGTCTCTCTGGTATGATGAACCGGCAGCAACAGACGATAACAGCTGTTGGAGAGATTATAACAACTGTGACCATCAGATATGGGAAGAACGTGCCCTGCCAATCGGAAACGGATACATGGGTGCGATGTCCTTTGGTGGAGTTGCTCAGGAACGACTTCAGTTAAATGAAAAAACACTGTGGGAAGGGAAACCGAACCATATTGCAGAAGATAAGACCGCGGCTTTTCAGTCGATGCGCCAGGCGGTGCTTGATGAGGATCTGACTTCAGCGGAAACATATGCAAAGCAAATATTTGGCTCCTCGTCAGACTATGGTACTTATACATCGTTTGGTAATCTGTTGCTTGACTTTACAAATATTAAGGTTGGAACGGAATATGAGAATTACATACGGGCATTGGATTTGGATAATTCCAAACAAATCGTACAATATGATGTAGATGAAATAACCTATCAAAGAGAGTATTTTGCCAGCTATCCGGATCGGCTGATGGCTGTTCGCCTTGGAGCAAATGTTTCTAATCAGATTAGTTTTGTCATGAGTTTTTCCAGTCAGCCAAACCGCTCTACGAATATTACAGAGACATTTGAGGATAATACATTAAAAGTAGCAGGCGAGTTGTCGCAGAATGGACTTCGTTGGGCAGCAGAATATAAATTAATTCCTGTTGGCGGAACGGTATCTTATGAAGAGGGAAATGTGACGGTATCGGATGCAGATGAGGTGGTTATTCTGATTGCATTGGCAACGGATTATAAGTTCAGCCAGGAAGACGGATTCCGTACCGGAACTGATCCGATGACAGTGACAGAAGCCATTCTTCAGGATAAAAATGATTTTGATGCTTTGTATGAAACACATGTGAGGGATTATAAATCAATTTATGACAATGTGAAGCTGCAGCTTTCAGCTGCAAATGACGAGCCGACGGATGATATGCGTGCTAATTATGCAAAGGGCGATACCAATATCTTTATGGATCAGCTTTTTTATCAATATGGTCGTTATTTGCTGATATCCTCCTCCAGGGATGGTAGTTTGCCAGCGAACTTGCAGGGAGTATGGGCAGACCAGCAACATCCAAAATGGGAGTCGGATTATCATATCAACATTAATTTACAGATGAATTATTACCCGGCGGCGAATGGCAACATGATTGAAACGATGGAAGCACTGCTGGACTGGTTAGAAGAAACTGCAGAAATTGGCCAGCAGACGGCGAGAAATGTTTATGGCTGTGATGGCTGGGTTTCTCATACATGTAACAATGCATTTGGATTTACGGATCCCGGCTGGGGGCTTACCTGGGGTATCGCTCCGGAATCTTCAGCATGGATTTGTCTCAATGCATGGGATATGTATGATTATTCGAAAGAGAAAGAATATCTGCCACGCATTTATGACATTATTCAGGAATCTGTTCGTTTTTATACACAATATCTCTATTATGATGAAGAAACAGATGAGTATGTCGCTGGTCCATCAGTATCTGCAGAACACGGTAAACTGACGATGGGTGCAAAAATTGTACAGCAAATTGTTGCACAACTCTATGATGTATATATGGAGGCCAGTGAGCTTTCAACCATTTCCGACCAGGTAGATACGGCTTTACTTAATACGGTAAAGGTACAAAGAGATAAGCTTCAGACACCGGTGGAAATCGGAACCTGGGGAAATATTAAAGAATGGAATACCTATCAGGGTGTTGCTTATGAAGAAGATACCAGCCATAGACATATTTCTCATCTGGTTTCCTTATACCCATGTAACCAGATAACCAGAAGAAACCCAAGATTACTGCAGGCTGCAAGAACAACGCTAAATACCCGTGGTGATGAAGCGACCGGCTGGTCTCGAGCAAACAAAACGTTGTTATGGGCCAGAGCAATCGGGCAGGATACAGATGACTTAACTTCGGAATTTGGTGTAAAAGGAAAATATTATACAACGAAGTCGGTGTCCAATGCCGACCGTGCATACAGTATATATCAGGGTCAGATTGCCGACTGTACATTATCCAATCTGTTTGATACCCATCCACCATTCCAGATCGATGGTAACTTTGGTGCAACCGCTGCTATGGGTGAGTTTCTGTTACAGAGTCACGATGGTTATATTGATATTTTACCATCTCTTCCGACTGCATGGTCTGCAGAAGGTTCTGTAGAAGGTTTATTGGCACGTGATGCGTTTGAAGTTGACATTACCTGGAAGGAAGCGGTACCTACAGAAGCAACGATCACATCCAAAGCAGGAGAAGAGTGTAAGGTCTTCTGCAATGAAACATATGGTATGCCAATCATTACCTGTGATGGAGAGTCAGTGGACTATGATGTTGTGACAGAAGATGGATTACAATTATTCGTATTTGACACGGTAAAAGGTGCAGAATACACATTACAATACAGCGATGAGCCATTACTGGGAGATATCAATGGTGATAAGCGAATTACAGCAGTGGATGCACTGCTTGTGCTGAAGGATGCAGCTTCGATTGAATTATCCGTTGGTGATGTAAATCAGGATAACGTTGTAGATGCAAAAGATGCACTTGTTATTTTACAGGTAGCAAGTAAAGAAAAGAAGAGTTTTTAACTGTTTTCCGATTGAGGGAAGGGAGACATACGAAAGAAGAGGCTGTTTTCAAACGGCCTCTTCTTTATTAAACCGGAAAACGGTGCAAGAAAAAACAGATACGCACCGCAGCCAGCGCCAGGCACACGGACAAACGACATACTCTTAATTATTTTATACAAGTCCCATGAAGTATTCAACTGCAATTGCTACGATAATTACCAGAGATGAGATGATGAATCCATGAACCATAGGAGCAACACCGGATTTCTTCATATCCTTGAAGCTGGTGTTAAGTCCGATAGCGGCAAGGGCTGCAACCATAAGAAACTTACTGATCTCTTTTGCTCCGCCTGAAACAGTTGCAGGAATCACACCAAAACTGTTGATGATAGCGAGTGCAATAAATCCAAGAATGAACCATGGAAACGCAGAGCGGATATTAATTTTGGATGCATGTGCTGCATTGCCGTTGGCAATATGCTGTTTTTGTTTTAATCGTGTATTAATAAGAGCAAAGATTAAAACAGTAGGAATGATGGATAAGGTTCTTGTCAGTTTAACCATAGTAGCAAAATCACCTGCGGCCTCGGAGAAAGCATAACCTGCGGCAACGACACTGGAAGTATCATTAACAGCAGTTCCGGCCCATAGGCCGTAAGCCATGTCTGAGAGACCAAGTGCCCGTCCCATAATCGGGAATAATAAAATCATTGCCATATCGAACAGGAAGGTCGCTGACATGGCATAAGCAATGTCGTGGTCTTCTGCATCAATGACCGGTGCGATAGCGGCGATTGCAGAGCCGCCACAGATACCGGTGCCGGCAGAGATCAGGTTGGACAGCTTCCAGTTGAGTCCGAGGAGCTTGCCAACGAAAAAGCCTCCGCCAAAGCAGGTCAGCAGTGTGAAACACATTACAGTAAGAGACATTCTTCCGACTGTCAGAATCGTACCGATACTTAAGGATGCACCGAGTAAGATGATAGCGAATTTCAACACTTTTTTAGAGGTGAACCGCAAACCGGTCTGCAATGTCTGATTAGGTTTATGGAATCCGTTGATGATCATACCTAAGAAAAGGGCGATAACAGATGCCCCGATTAAATGGATAGGAAGCAGGCTTTCAAGCCATTTGGCGGCTGCTGCAATGGCAAGTGCAACGACGAACCCAGGGATAACCTGTAAGATGGATTTCATTTTGTTTTGAAGATTCATGTTATTAATTCCTTTCTGATTTCTGTTGTTGATAATACCACAGAATCATGATAATATAAAATGATGTTGGGGTCAAAAGCCCCTCTATAGCACCTTGAAAAGTTCATATATTT
>JBJELB010000042.1:0-12617 GCA_051878935.1 Lachnospiraceae bacterium
AGAGAAGGAAACGTGTGGTACCTAGGGAGGTCTGTGTGATACGCTCTGAAAGGAGCTTACGCACCGCTACGTTTGAAATCGTGCGAAAACATACCCCAAAAAGATACTGAAATCACTAGCGGTTGACTCTAACAACTCAACGGCGCGTTTCGTGATGTCCATTGGAGTGCTTGTCTTTCTAAAAACCGGGGTGTCAGCGAAAAAGCAGATACGCATCGCAGTCAGTGGCACAGTACGCCGGGGTAAAGGATATATTTTTCACATAAAGTATGAAAAAGAAGATTGACAAATATAGCTGTAAGCGCTTACAATCTTAATATAGAAAAAGTGAAGGAGAGAAATAGATGTATAACGTAAACGATTATGGTGCAGATAGCACAGGAAAACAGTTGTCAACTCAGGCATTCCAATCAGCGGTCGATGAAGCTGTGAAGAATGGTGGAGGAGTTGTATATGTTCCGTATGGTATTTATCTGTTAGGAACAGTGCGTTTGTATAGTAACATTCACATTGAGCTGGAAAGAGGGGCAAAGCTCCTTGGTAGCACCGATTTGGAGCATGACTATTATAAAGATGAACATCGATTGAAAGAGTTTTATCAGGATAATTCACATTCGTTCTATTATCACAGTTTATTTCTGGCAGAAGAGTGTGAGCATATTTCCATTACGGGTGGCGGCAGTATCGATATGCAGGGGAAATTTGAATCAGCACCGAGAAAAAATGATTATCCGGATAACAAATCAATCCGCGGAGCGAAGGTAATCGCCTTCCGTGAATGTAAGGATGTTGTATTATCAGATTTTAATCTTTACCGTGCTACAGATATTGCGATTTATTTAGGCGGATGTGTTGGTGTTCGTGTTCATGGCTTATACATCGATACCATAATTGATGGAATTAATCCGGATTGCTGTAGTGATACGATTATATCAGATTGTATCGTTTTGAGCGGTGATGATGGAATTGTTCCAAAGAGTTCCTATACATTAGGAAGAAAAGCCCTGTGTGAGAATCTGGTTATTACAAACTGTGTTGTAAGCAGTGAGTGTAATGCCATTAAATTAGGAACAGAATCGACAGGCGGTTTCCGTAACATTGCGATATCCAATTGCGTAATCAGGAATACACGGCAGGCAGGTCTTGCGATAGAGTGTGTCGATGGAGGTATGATTGATGGAGTTACGATTTCCAATATCAGTATGAATAATGTCGGTACACCAATTTTGATGGTCTTAAACGAACGTAACCGTGGACCGAAAGGTACAACAGAAAATATTCTTCGCAACGTACTAATCTCCCATGTTGTTGCAAATGGTCCGTTTGATGAGTGGGAAGTACAACGGTGTACATATTTTGACACACCGACTATTGGTGCAGAACAATATGCCAGTTTAATTACGGGTACAAAACAGCACAAGATAGAGAATGTGACTTTGTCAGATGTTCATATTACTGTCGCAGGTGGTGCAACAGAAGAAATGGCACAGCTCGTAGCATCAGAAAATGACCAGGGATACCCGAGCCCTAAGATGTATGGGGAATTAAATGCTTATGGTTTATTTGCGCGTCATGTAAGAAATTTACATATGTCAAATGTGACATTTGAGACGTTGGAGGAAGACGCCAGACAGGCAATTTATATGGAAGATGTTTCAAATGTGTAAAGGATGAAATTGTCCGAATTACACAATAATTTTACCAAAATGGTATTTTAAATTCTTAAAAAATGTGTTATGCTGTAATGGACAGTGGGAGTTTATCGTTATAAGCTCACCAGCAAAAAAAGGAGGAGGACAAACATGATGAGGAAGGGCATCACAGTTGCAGTAGCAGCAGCGCTTGTGGTAAGTAATCTGTCAGGCGTTCCGGCAGCGGCTAAGACCGTAAAGAAGGCCAGAAAGATTAGTATTACCAACAAAGCTTCATTACCAACGTTGAAGCCGGGCGAGACATTTAAACTGAAGGTATCGCAGACACCAAAAGGAGCAGGTGATACGATTCAGTATAAGTCATCGGACAAAAAAGTAGTGAAGGTGACGAAAAAAGGAAATATTAAAGCGGTTGCTCCCGGAAAGGCGACCATCAAAGTAACGGCTGTTAATGGAAAGATTACCAAAAAGGTAAAAGTAAACGTAGCAGCAGAAGCAATGACGGCGGTACAGACCGGTTCTAATACCATTGCAGTTACCTGCGGAACCGATATGCTGGAAAAGGAGATTACCCTGACCAGAGGAAATGCCTCGGTTGGATTTACGAAGGAGCTTTCCGATGATGGAAAACAGGCAATTTTAAAGACAAACCAACAGCTTCAGGATTATGAATATCTTGTAACTGTTGGGGATGAGAGTGTTACCATTCAGGGTGAACAGGCAGTGGCAACCAAGATTGAACTGTCTTCTGACAAATTGACATTGAATGATTATCAGACATCGGCAACCGGAGCATTCATCGGCTATCGTATTCTTGATCAGTTTGGTGGCGATGTAACAGCGAAAACAGAATTAACGGCTAGTTGTGGGTTTGGAACAACAACCATCGATGCAAAAAGCGGCTTGATTTCTGTGACCGGAGAGGCCTTTAAGAATTATCTGGTAGGGCAGACAACGACTTTGTCTATCTACAGTAGTGATTATTCGAATTCTTTACGTGAAAATGCAGTGGTAACGGTCAGTGACCGTGCTGTGTTGAAAGATGTGAAGATGGAACTGTACTCTCCGGAGGGAGCAGTTTTGACGGACGATTATAATGGAAAAGAAGATTTTTATCTGGTGTTCACATTAAAAGACCAGTATGGTAACGAATATCATGAAATGAACAATATTAATAAGAATGTATTTGATACATTACATATCTATATGGCATCCGGAATTACAAATCTTGCTTTGGATGCAGCTTCGGGTGCAACAAAGGCTAGTGATATTTTAACGGATACATTAGTTATTGATGATGTGAAATATCCGGCAGTTCATCTGACGGTTGCCAATGGGGCGAAATATGCTACGTTTGGTGAAGCAACTGTACAGGCGCAGTCCAATGGAGGAGGCAATGCAAGCTGTCAATTGAAGGTAGCGTATGGAACGACCATTGATACGTTCAGAGTAACGGGAAGTGATACGGTAGTACAGGGAAAAGATGTAGAATTTACATATGAAGCAAAAGATGCTTATGGCAATGATGTTACAAAGCTTTCTGCTTATCGCGCGTTATTAGCCAATAATGATGCTTTCCGGATGAATTTCCGTTTTGCAAAAGAAGGCGATGCAATTAAGCTCTATCATCGCGAGACATCGGCGGATGAACTGGGATACCATAATGTTGCGGTGATTACACCAAAGACGAGAGCGTCATCCAGCTTCTTCTATACGGTTATGGCAAAACCGAGACCAACGGAGATTGCAGGAATCACGGGAATTGAAACCGGAGTCATCGGAAGGGGAACGATTAAGTTCATGATAAAGAACTTTATCATTAACGACCAGTATGGTAACCGCATGACAAACGATGAATTATATGATTATCAAGGTATCTTCTCTATCGTACCATCTGATCCGGACGACAGAGATTCCTTTGAATACAAAGATACGAATATGATTGAGTTTACATCCAGTGGTTACATCAGGGTGAAATTAAACTATGAGAATACAGCCAGAAATATTTCTTTTAAGATTTGTGGAAATGCAGGTCAGGAAGTGGAGAGTCTGCTTGATTATGGACCGGCTGGTGTAGCAAATAGTCCATATGATAAGATTGTGACGAACTTATCAGTTTATAGTGAATATACGCAGAAGCTGGTGTCAGCGAAAGCCAATAATCTGCATAAGTTTACTGCAAATACGATTTCCAAACTGTATTACGGTGCAAGCCTTGCAAATAATTATTCCGAAGAACTTGAAGTCTATGGTATAACAGGTAACAGTAAAATAAAACTGAGTACGGATGACTATACGGTTGTACTGCCTAATCAAGGCGACATTCCGATAACAGATGCAAATGGCAAGGTTGGGTTGGTGTTTGATAAGGATTATAATAAACTGTATTGTGATCTGGAAGAAAAAGATTTTATTGTGAATGATGCATATGTAGATTCTATTAAGAGAACGGCCTATATTCTCATCAGTGTTGATGCAGAGAACCCAATCCCAATGGAAATCGAGATCTGCAAAGAAGCACCAAAGGTTGTAAGTGCTAGCTTGAAGACGAAACGCGGTGTAGCCATTCAGGAATTAACAGTAAACAAGAGTAAACTGGAAAACTTTGCATCCTATCTGGAGGAAGAGTTAGGAGATTATCTGCGTTATACAGACCAGTATGGTGCATCTGACGGCAGAACGAACTCCAGTAAGCCATCTGAGATACCAACGGAAAACATGGCCTATACGTTGCGTGTAGAAGAAGTGGAAAGTGATAAGGGAACGGTATCCGGAAATGGAACGAGGATCCTGAGCTTTTCAAATTTTGAAGCAGATGACGAATTTACATTAGTCTTTGAGTTTCCGGGTGGAGCAATATTAAAGACAAATGTAATAGTAACAGAATAGGAAGGGGATGGAAAGAATGAGAAACAAAATACTGAGCTTTGTACTGGCACTCAGCCTTATAGTCTCCTCAACACCTGTGGCAGCAATCGCAGTGGAAAAGGACAACACGCAGAAAACAGCAAAGGTAGAAGGAACCGCTCTGGAAGAGATTGCAGAACCTACTTTAACAAAGGCACAGAGTGAAGATATTATTGATGAATCAGATATTGACCAGTCAGCGTTTTTGCCGGAAGATGATATTGAATATAAAACAACGGACTTCTTTAAGGCAAGTGTTGATACTATGACGAGGGAAGGCGGCAACTCAAAGGATGTTTTTTGGTCTGATAAACATGAAGAGGGTTGGACGATAGGACGCGGCCGTTATGTGTGGCTGCGATTTGATAATATTGCAGATTATTTGACGGATTCCAAATATGAAGATATGAATCTGGTTCAGGCTAATGTCAATGTTGCACACCGGGCAGGAAAAACAGCCGGTGATACTTACACAGTCCGTTATATTAAAAGCAACGACTGGAATAATCAGACATTATCTCATGATACAGCTTTGACGATGTTTAATGACGGAACGGATATAGGAAGTGGTAAAGGTACCGGTTCTGCAACTGCTGCCAAGATTAACACATATCCGGCTGATGGATTGTCAAGATGCCTTTCCAGAGAAGCACAGTCTCTGTCACTTTGTTTATATGGTGACTCTGGTGGTACAGGTGCAGATGTTATTTCCCTGGATACAACAGCAGCAAATAATAAAGAGCTGGAGGTTGCAGATACAGAGCGCCCGTCGTTAGAATTGATTTTCTCCAATGCAACAGTTGATCAGGTTGAGTTTCAAAACGATAAGGAGCCGGTTGTAGCTAAGTTAGAGGAGATCATTGGTGAATATGATAATCTTGCTTTGACATCGGCCATTAATCTTCCAATCAGCTCAAATGGAATAACAGTCTCTTATTCTTTGGAAGAAAGTGACTGGGCGGCATTGGATGATACGACTCTTAGTGTAACGAGACCGGAGAAGGAAACAGGAGATCAGACAGTTTCCTTAAAAGTGACATGTCAGAAAAACAAGGCAAAATTCTCTTATTATTTAAATATTATTGTATTGGCACTGCAGGATGCATCTCCGTTAAATGATGAGACTTTGAGTAATGTCATTGAATTTGCACAGACACAGTTGGATGAACAGATTGAAAAAAGAAATATCGCTGATCCGGAAACGGCGACAGCAGGACAGTTTGATCAGGAAAAGGCTAATATTTTGCAGACCAATATCAATACTGCAAAAGCCTGCACCAATAATGCAGAAAAAGGTGATTATGCCAGCCTGTTAGTATCCAATCTTTATGATTTGTTCAGCTCAGGTAAGATTGACAATACCATTGTTTATAAGTCAAAGAACAAATATCTGGATTTTGGTAATACCCTGGAGTATTCGTCCTATCGTGCAAAACTGGAGGGACTGGTAGTAAAGGCAAAAGCAACCTTATTGTTAGACCCTTCCTTGTACCCGCAGTCTGCTAAAGATGCATTACAGGTAGAGATAGAAAGAGCAGAGCTTGCCCTTGCCCGAAATGATGATGGCACCAGCAAGCTGGAGCTGCCGTTTACGAAAACCCGAATGTTCCATGCCAGCTATGATGACGCCATGATTCGGTATGCTACGAGTTACAGTTCTTTTGTGACTAACTTCAGTATGAGTCAGTATGGATTAGAGCCGGTGATCGATTGGTATATGACGCAGAATATTTTATATGATGCATTTACAACCGTAGAAATTGAGCCAACGTATCAGGGTTATATAAGATCGAACGAGCCGGGAAATTTTGTTCAGTCCGGCAGTATGGTTGTTGGTAAGACTCCAAACGATCGTATTGGTATTTTACAGTTTGATTTATCAAATATAGAAGGTTCCATCAAGAGCGCTAAGGTGAAACTGGTAGCGACAAATACGAACACGAATCTGGCTAGTATTTATAACGAAAAAGATTATGATGTATCAGAAGTTTCCTGGAACCGGCTGCAGCAAGATAACGGCTCCTTTGTAGAGGCAGGAAACGGTATTGTGTCTGGAAAAGCCATAGGAACCATCAAACCGGGTGGTAAAGAAACGAAAGCATATGGCAATGTTACCGATGGTGCGATTGCACAGAAGAGTGCAGATAAAGTGTTAACATTATCGATACAGCAACAGGCTGAAACAACATATGCTGATGATTTCTATACTGTCTATAATACAACAACAAAAGCTTACCAGCCGAGTCTGGTTGTAAAAACAAGCGATATTAGTATGCAGTCTCTGAATAATCAGGTGGACAAACTGATTGCACAGCAGGAAGATTTGATTGTGAATGCATCTACGTATACCGATATCAGAAAGGCAACAGTAGGTGCCTACGATAAATCAGCACATACCAGAGCAAAACAGGCGTTAGCAACTGTGAAATCTTTACAAAGCGGAGACGACTTGTATGCATTAGGCGAGGCGGCGATAGAATTCTTAAATGCTGCATTTGAGATGCGTAAAAGTATTGCATTCTTATCTGACATTGATGTAGATGAGAATGGTGAAGCAAGAGGAAATATTTTCTACAGTGCGGAAGATATTGCGGATTTAAAAGAACGTGTAAAAACAAATGAGACGCTAAAAGATACCTATCAGAATATGAAGGAAAACATGAAGTCCATAAGCTATGATGTCTCTCTCGATTATTGGAACCGGTGGAATGAAAATGATTTATCTATGTGGAAAGAGAACAAATCCTTTACGACACCACCGGCATCAACAGGCGATAAATATGTAACCGGTCGAGGTTTGAAATCAGAAGATGGAAAGAATCTGTTTGATTCTCTGTCTGATGACCAGCTGGCGAATTATAGCGGAAAGGCATATGTTACCTTAACATTAGATTCTGGTGATAATGATACAACCGGTTATATGGATGCAGAAGGAAAGCTGGGTTGTGGAGAAGTGTGGATTGATAATCTTACTCTGACACCATCCACATTGACCGGAATTGAGCTTCCAAACCCAAGCTTTGAGACAGCATCTCCAAGTGAGAAGGAGATGCCTGCACAGTGGACCTGTATTACAACAGGAAAAGGCGAAGGTAAATGGGAATCCAGATCTGTGAATGTATCGAATGGTAACCGTTCAATCTATCTGCACAATCCGGATGGTGAGAGTTCCGTTATGTGGAAATCCAATACCTTCTCACTTCCAAAAGACGGATATGAGATTTATTATCAGGCAAAGCAAATTGGTGTCTTTGAAGAGACTGGAGTAAAAATTCGTGTTCATTTAGTGATGAATGATGGAAGTGAAGTTATTTCCAGAGCAAACTATTATAATGCAAAGACAAAACCGTCCGTTACGGGTGTTGGTTCCTATACGGTAACAATGCAGCGTGCAGCCATTCTTGCTATGCTGGCTGACACGCAGTCAGAAATGGAATACTATGCGAAGCTTGCAAAAGTATATTTCTATTTATACTTAGATGAGATTAACCAGGGTATCGAAAGCTGGTTAACAGCGAACGGTCGTCCGGATGGTATTGATGCTTATGGTGCTGTTCAGGCCGGTCGTGGCGGTGGCTCTCTTGCAACTGCCTATTCGATCGTCAAGAATATGAAATATGCAGATGGAACACCAATTTTCTCAGATGAGGAGAAACAGGAATTAACAGAAATGGTAGGTTACCTTATTCGTGACCTGAATGATATTCGTGACCGTTATACCATGACACGTGCCGAAGTTGCATATGGTGCCAGCAACTGGCAGTCGGATATGTCAATGGGTGCGTGTATGTTAGCGATGGCATTTGATGATACATTGCCTAATTCCAGAGCATTCTTTTACAGTGGACTTCGTCAGGATGAAGCCATGCTGATTGAGAACATGCGAGAGGACGGAAGCTGGCCGGAATCTGTCCGCTACCATAATGCGGCAGTAAGTAAATTGGCAGTACTGGCAAAAGCAGTTCGTGCTTCTTCTGGCATTGACTGGTTTGCAGATCCGCAGATTAACTTCTATAAAGCATTTGACTACTTATGCAATATTCAGACTCCAACGTATGCGAATGCGAATGCATCAACACCGTTTTTCGGGGATCATATACTTTCTACAGGATCAGAGCTGTATATGTGTGGTCTGTATTCTGATGAAGTCGTAGACACGATGCCGGATTTGGCTAAGAAGATGAAAGGAACCTGGCAGAATGCCGGTTCACAGGCGCCAAGTCTGAGTGGTGATGATAATCAGTTGCAGGCATTCTTTGGTCATGAGAAGGATGATTTGATCGGGGATACGAAAGAGGTTATGGCCACAATCAAGACAACAGATGCTGCTAAGTACTTTGGTACATATATTTTCCGTAATAACTTTATGGTAAAAGGAAAAGAATCTTATTTAGCAACGATGATTCAGGAGAAGGAGACATCGCATAGTCATTATGATCAATTATCCTTTATCATGTATGCAGATAATGTGCCGTTAGTCATTGACCCGGGTTCCTCTCCAACATACTGGGGAGGTAATGCAAGTCTGTATACCGGTTCCCATAATCATTCAACAGTGACCTATGCAAAGGATGCTTCCCGTTCGGCATATTATAATAAGACAAAAACATCGACGTTGAAACAGTTCTATGCATCGGATAGTCTGGATAAGACCAAAGGATCCACTGCAGCCAATAATGGTACTTCCGGAGAGCATACCAGAGATATTGCCTTTATTAAGAACGGTTTTGAAGCATATGTTATCTGGGATCAGATCTCAGGATCTACCAATGGGACATCATTTACGCTGCCATTATTGACGGAAAAGGATAATGCTATTTCCATGAATGGTAACAAAGTGACAGCTGAGATGTTCTCGAATATTAAGTTAGATATGACAGTACTTCACGGCAATACAGCGGCTATGTCATATTCTACTTATGATGCAAACGGTAGTTTTGCAAAACGCCTGAATGAGGATAAACCTCGCTATGATTTGTTTGAAATTCAAAATGAAGGCAATGATGATTATTTAGTTGTTTTGTTCCCACAGACAAAAGCCAGAGGAACATTGACGACAACAGATTTGGGTGATGATGTATACAAATTAACCCATAGTTCAGGAAATAGTGTCTATGTTGCTGTAAATGGTAAATCGAAACCAAAGACCATCTCAATAGCAGAAGCAGGTCTTACGGATATGGAAACATTAAATGATGCTGATCCTACCGTATACAGTGCAGGTGATAGTATTACGATTCCTAGATATTCTATGAAGCTGCTTACTCCAAAAGTTACAACAACTCAGAAGGAAGAGGAAGACTCGCCTAAAACACCGGAAAAACCGTCAGGAAGCCAGATGGGTGCTACCGGTGGTGGAGCAGCCTCCGGCGGAGCAACGGAAGGTGATACGACGAAATATGTAAGCGGTGATAATTCCAAGACCGATTTCAGTCTCCCTGGTATTACCAATGCTCCATTTGCTACTGTCTCCACTGAGCAATCGGATAAGTTCGTATTGGTTCCTACATTAGGAAACCAAGCTTACTATTCCTTAAATGGCGCTGAGTATGTGAAGTATACCGGTCCGGTTACTTTACCGGAAGGCGAGAATACGATTGTTTACTTTACTGCAAATAGTATCTCGGGACTGAAAACGCGGGGTGTGGAATTAACAATTACGAATGGAACGTCAAACGGAAATATTGTGACACCATCGGTTAAGAAGAAGGTCAGTGTGACACTTGGCAAAACAAAGAAATTGAAAGTAAAAAATGCCAAGGGAGCAACGATTACTTATAAGTCTAAAAATAAAAAGGTAGTTAAAGTAACCAAGAAAGGTAAGCTGAAACCTGTGAAGAAGGGAAAAGCAAAAATTAAGATGAAAGTCGTTCTTGGTGGAAAGACCTATAGCTTAAAGACAACAGTAACAGTGAAGAAATAGGATAAAGGAGTGGTTCATAATGAGCCACTCCTTTTTTGAATGCGTTCACAAAAAACAAGTGAAAAGAAGAGTTGCGTGGGAGAGGATATTTATATGGAAGATCATATTTGTTTGATGTATAATAAGGTTATGGGAAGTTGTAGGATGAAAACGTTGATAGATGACACAGGAGAATATAATGAATAATTTTGTTTATGAAACACCAACGAAAGTATATTTCGGAAAAGAGGAAGAATACAGAGTAGGAAAAATCATTAAGGAGTATGGGGCTGAAAAGGTACTGATTCATTATGGTGGCGGTTCGGTAAAGAAAAGTGGTCTGTTAGACCGTGTGAAGAAATGTTTAGAGGATGAGGACCTCTCTTATGTTGAATTTGGCGGAGTTGTACCGAATCCGGAATTATCCCTCGTGCGAAAAGGTATTCAGCTTTGTAAAGAAGAAAGGGTTGACTTTATTCTTGCAGTCGGAGGCGGCTCTGTCATAGATTCAGCAAAGGATATTGCAAATGGAGCAGCAAATCCTGAGATGGATGTTTGGGATTTCTCTCTAAAGAAAGCAACGCCACAAAAGACGATTCGAAAAGGAGTTATTTTGACCTTAGCGGCAGCCGGATCGGAGATGTCTTCTTCGTGTGTAATTACGAATGAAGAGACAGGTGAAAAACGTGGATATAATAGTGAATATAACCGTATGGATTTTGCGATAGAGAATCCGGAACTGACCTATACAGTTGATGCATATCAGACGGCTTGTGGTGCAGTGGATATTGCCATGCACACCATTGAGAGATATTTCTGTGTAGGGGAAGATACCTATCTGACGGATGCATTAGCCGAGGCCGTTATCAAGAGTGTAATGAAAGCGGGTAAAGATTCGATTCTTCATCCAACTGACTATGTATCGAGAGCCAATATGATGTGGGCATCCTCGCTGGCACATAATGATTTGACGCATTGTGGTAGAGATTATCAATTAACGGTACATCAGTTAGAGCATGAGGTGTCGGGAATGTATCCAAAGGTAGCTCATGGAGCAGGACTTGCTGCTCTTTGGTGTAGTTGGGCAAGATACGTATATCAATCAAATATACCAAGATTCTTACAATACGCACATCATGTCTGGAATTTAGATATTGATTTTGAACATCCGGAAGAAACGATTATGAAAGTCATCAATATGCAGGAGCAATACTATCAATCGATCGGTATGCCTACGAGTTTACAGGAGCTCGGTGTGAGACAGGAAGATTTAGAAACGCTGGCATTGAAATGCAGTTTTCAGAAGACCAGAGTGTTAGACGGATACAAAAAGCTGGGCTATGATGATATTCTAGAGATATACAAAATGGCATATAAGGAAAAATAAATCCTGCCAAATAAAGCAAATAAAAAAGACCATCATGACGGTAATGGTCTTTTTTATTAACGTTTATTATGCCATTTTGTTAACTTCTTTCGTTAAACGGGAAATCTTTCTGGAAGCTGTGTTCTTGTGGAAGATTCCCTTGGATGTAGCTTTGCTGATTTCAGAAATTGCTACTTCTAAAGCAGCCTGAGCTGCAGCTTTATCTCCTGAAGCAATTGCTGCCTCTAATTTTTTGATAACAGTTTTGATTTTTGATTTAATCATTTTGTTGCGAAGAGTTTTCTTCTCGATTACTAAAATTCTTTTTTTAGCAGACTTAATATTAGCCATGACCTATTCCTCCATTAAAAATATGTTGTTTTGTAATTTATATTTCCATTAAAACCGGACACGGACAATCTAATGTAAACATACTCATTCATAATAGACAAATTGGTTTCATTTGTCAATAGTTTTTTGTATTTTTGAATTAATTTTGATGTGATTAGAAATACTAAAGATAGAATACTATAAATGCCGGCCGATGTCTACTGTCGGATTTGCCACTGTCCGCCCTGTCACCTGGCGCTTGCCACCGTGCCCATGTAGTTTTTCGCTGACACCCAGGTTTTAGAAAGACCCGCACTCCACGGATAGCATGACGACGCGCTGGAAACACTGTTTGAAGCAACCGCTAGTGATTTCAGTATCTTTTTGTGGGAAGTTCTCACACGATTTCAAACGTAGCGGTGCATAAGCTCCTACAATACAGGAGCTAAGCACCGACGTT
>JBJELB010000043.1:0-52298 GCA_051878935.1 Lachnospiraceae bacterium
AGATATATTCTGGAAACAGTAGATTGGTATCTTGATTTTTCACCGGAGATTCCAAAGGCAGTTAAGCGATTGGCAGATTCTCTTAAGACACCTCTGCAGGAATAAAAATACGAATATTGTCGAAATTTTTTGTATAAAAACTTTTAAAATCTGTGCTAGACTTCACGAAATCTTCATATAGTTAGGTATATGATTCTTTAGAATCTTATGCACAAACAAAGAGAGTAGAGGAGAAGTACAACATGACAGAACTATATTTACAGAATAATCAGGTTACTATTGCAGGCGAAATCATATCAGAATTCACCTTCAGCCATCAGGTTTATGGTGAAGGTTTCTATTCTGCCGATGTTTTGGTGAATCGTTTAAGCGATGTGACCGATACCATCCCCCTTATGATATCAGAGCGACTGATTGATGTACATAGTGATTGTATTGGAAGAAAAATCGAGGTTAAGGGACAGTTCCGTTCTTTCAACCGACATGAGGAAGGGAGAAATCATCTGGTGCTCTCCGTTTTCGCAAGAGAAGTCGAATTTTTGGATGATGAGGAGGATAGCCGGAAACCAAATCAGATTTATCTGGACGGCTATATCTGTAAAGCACCGGTGTATCGTATGACTCCGCTTGGAAGAGAGATTGCGGATGTCTTAATTGCAGTAAATCGTGCATATGGAAAATCGGACTATATACCATGTATCTGTTGGGGAAGAAATGCCAGATTTGCCGGAAACTTAGAGGTTGGCTCACATATCTCGATATGGGGACGTATTCAGAGCCGGGAATACCAGAAACGATTAGCAGATGGGGAATTCATCAAAAGAACGGCATATGAGGTATCGGTCAGCAAGATGGAAAGAATCGAAGAAGAGACGGCATAGAGGTCTCGAAATAAGGACAGAAAAAGTCAGCAAACTGTACGAGGGCAGGCGGTGCAGTATGTTGACTTTTTTATTATATGATGCTAAAATGGGGAGAATTAAAAGGAGGATACCAATATGGCTATTTTTACAGGTGCAGGTGTAGCGATCATTACACCATTCTCAGAATCACTTCAGGTAAATTATACGAAGTTAAGAGAACTGATAGATGAACAGATAAATAATGGAACTGATGCAATTATTATTTGTGGAACGACAGGTGAGGCATCCACATTGACACACGAGGAACATATTGAAGTTATCCGTGCCTGTGTGGAATATGTAGCAGGAAGAGTGCCGGTTGTTGCGGGTACAGGTTCCAATTGTACAGAGACTGCAATTTACTTGTCCAGAGCAGCTGAAGCAGCGGGAGCTGATGGACTTTTAGTAGTTACTCCATACTATAATAAAGCTTCCCAGAAGGGATTGAAGAAGCATTTTACAGCGGTTGCCGAGAGTGTGAATCTTCCAATTATTATGTATAACGTACCGAGCAGAACCGGATGTAATTTACAGCCTAAGACAGTTGCTGATCTGGTACACAATGTTCCGAATATCGTAGGTATTAAGGAAGCTTCCGGTAACATTTCCCAGGTAGCTGAAATCATGGCATTGTGTGGAGATGAGATTGATTTGTATTCCGGTAATGATGACCAGATCGTTCCACTTCTTTCTTTGGGTGGAAAAGGTGTTATCTCGGTATTGTCCAATGTCAAACCACAGGAAACACATGATATTGTTGATAAATATTTGTCCGGTGATATAGAAGGAAGCCGACGCCTTCAGTTAGAGAATCTTGATTTGATCGGCGCATTGTTCTGTGATGTGAATCCGATTCCTGTTAAGGTTGCGATGAATTTAATGGGTAAGAATGTAGGTGGATTCCGGGGACCGTTATGTGATATGGAACCGGTAAATCAGAAACGTTTAGAGGATGCTATGACAGCAGCCGGAATCCAGATCGTATAGTACGCGTTTAATATTTGGAGGAAACGGATATGATAAAGTTGATGATGCACGGTTGCAATGGCAAGATGGGGCAGGTCATTACGAAGCTCGTTTCAGAGATGAAGGATTGTGAGATTGTAGCCGGAGTTGATATTGTAGATAATCGCGAGAACGGTTATCCGGTGTTTTCTCATATCGATGATTGTGATGTTGCAGTGGATGCGATTATTGATTTTGCATCGACAAAAGCTCTCGATGATATGCTGGATTATGCTGTAAAGACAAAGACACCGGTAGTGGTCTGTACAACCGGTTTGTCAGAGGAACAGCTGGATCATGTGGCCAGAGCAAGTAAAGAAGTGGCTGTTCTTCGTTCTGCGAATATGTCGTTGGGAATTAACACATTATTAAAGGTAGTGAAAGAAGTTGCCGGTGTGCTTGCACCTGCCGGTTTCGATATGGAAATCGTAGAGAAGCATCATAATCAGAAGATTGACGCTCCGTCCGGAACAGCACTTGCGCTGGCAGATTCGATTAACGAGGCTTTTGATGATAACTATGAATATGTATATGACAGAAGTCAGGTGCGCAAGAAACGTTCTGAGAAGGAAATCGGAATCAGTGCGGTTCGTGGTGGTACGATTGTTGGAGAACATGAGATACTCTTTGCGGGCTGTGATGAGGTGGTTGAGATTAAACATACCGCCTATTCCAAAGCGATTTTTGCAAAAGGTGCTGTATCAGCAGCCATTTATCTTGCAGGAAAGCCTGCCGGAATGTATGATATGAGCCATGTGATTGGATAAAGAATAATGAGGATGAACGAAACATGAGAGATGGTTATGTAAAAGTAAGTGCGGCAACCCCGAAGATTGCGGTTGGTGATATCGCTTATAATACAAATCAGATTCTCCAATGTATAGAAGAGTCCAAAAAGAGTCAGGTAAAACTTTGTGTTTTACCTGAACTTTGTATTACGGGATATACTTGTGGAGATCTGTTTTTACAGGAGCTGTTATTAAGAAAAGCAAAAGAGGCTTTGTGTACGATTGCAGAGGCGACTTCAGGTAGCGATATGGTAACGGTTGTAGGTCTGCCACTGATGCATGAGTACCGTTTGTATAATTGTGCAGCGTTTGTTCAGAATGGTATGATTTTGGGGATTGTTCCAAAGACATATATACCGAATTACTCTGAATTTTATGAAGGACGTTATTTTGCAAGCGGACGAAATATCCAGGGAGATGCTATCCGGATTGGAGAATATGAGGTGCCTTTTGGTACCAATCTTTTATTTGCCTGTGAGGAGCTGCCGGAACTGGTGCTGGGCTGTGAATTGTGTGAGGATTTGTGGTCTGCGATTCCACCGAGCTCTCATCATGCACTTGCCGGGGCAACGGTAATCTGTAATCCTTCAGCCAGTGATGAAACGACTGCGAAGGATACGTATCGGAAACAGCTGGTTGCCAACCAGTCAGCCCGTTGTCTGTGTGCTTATATTTATGCGGATTGCGGTGAAGGAGAGTCGACACAGGATCTGGTTTACAGTGCACATAACCTGATTGCGGAGAATGGAACGGTTCTGGCTGAGAGCGAGCGTTTCCAAAATCAGATGATTGTTACCGAGATTGATGTATACCGTTTGGTATCGGAGAGACGCCGTATCTCCACGTTTCAACAGAGTGAGAGCAGTGCGTATTTTAAAATCGGATTCCACCTGAATCTGGAAGAAGTGGCATTATCCAGAACTTATTCTCCGTATCCGTTTATTCCTGCTGTTGAGGAAGAAAAACAAAAACGTTGTGATGAGATTTTGATGCTGCAGGCAATGGGATTAAAGAAACGTCTGGAACATGCTCATTGTCGGAATGCGGTCATTGGTATTTCCGGTGGTTTGGATTCAACACTTGCCATGATAGTGACAGCAAGAGCGTTTGATTTGCTGGATATACCGAGAGAAAATATTTTATGTGTGACGATGCCCTGCTTCGGAACGACAGACCGCACCTATCATAATGCAGTACAGTTAACAGCACGTATTGGTGGTACTCTGAAAGAAATATCGATTGAAAAAGCAGTGAAGCAGCATTTTCTGGATATTAATCATGAAGAAACGAACCATGATATTACGTATGAAAACAGTCAGGCTCGTGAGCGTACACAGATTTTGATGGACCTGGCTAACAAAAACAATGGTATGGTCATTGGAACCGGTGATTTATCGGAACTGGCGCTTGGCTGGGCTACTTACAATGGAGATCATATGTCTATGTATGCAGTGAACAGTTCTGTGCCAAAGACCTTAGTACGTCATTTAGTACATTACTATGCAGATACATGTGGCAATGGAGATTTAAAGAAGGTCCTTTATGATGTATTGGATACGCCGGTCAGTCCGGAATTATTACCTCCGGTCGACGGACAAATTGCACAGAAAACAGAAGATTTAGTCGGACCTTACGAACTGCACGATTTCTTCTTGTACTATATGATGCGTTTTGGCTTTTCGCCAAAGAAAATCTATCGCATTGCGACACAGACATTTGATAGAATGTATTCTCATGGGGTTATTTATAAATGGCTTCGCACCTTTATGTGGCGTTTTTTCAGTCAGCAGTTCAAACGTTCCTGTATACCGGATGGTCCTAAGGTCGGATCGGTAGCATTATCTCCAAGAGGTGACTGGCGTATGCCAAGTGATGCCAGTGTAGCACTTTGGATGGCGGAATTGGATGATTTACAAAATTTTACAAAAAATAATTGATTCCTGCTTTGCATTGAAGTATAATATGTGCAATACAGGTTCTGTGTGTCGGGGAGAATAGAAAACAGAAAGGGAAAAGAATGCAAGCAAAGAGAAACAATATCTATGTAATCGGACATAAAAACCCGGATACGGATTCTATCTGTTCTGCGATTGCATATGCCGAATTGAAGAATCAGCTGAGACAGGGGGATGAACAGTACATCGCTTCCCGTGCCGGTCAGATTAATGAAGAAACGCAGTATGTCCTGAGCTATTTTGGACAAAAAGCACCCCGTTATTTTTCTGATGTACGTCCTCAGGTTCGGGATGTTGAGATTCGGGAAGTAGAAGGTGTATCAGAAAACATGTCTCTCAATAAAGCGTGGGAGATGATGCGTTCCAACGGACTGGTTACCCTGCCAATCGTGAAGAATCAGAAACTGGAGGGGGTCATTACTGTCGGAGATATTGCATATTCCGATATGGATGTATACGATAATACGATTGTGGCAAAAGCAAAAACCCAATATTCCAATCTGATTGAGACATTGCACGGTGAGATGCTGGTCGGAAATGAGCAGGACTATTTTGATAAGGGTAAGATTCTGATAGCAACAGCCAATCCGGATGTACTGGAACAGTATATCGATCCGCATGATCTGATTATTCTGGGGAACCGTTATGAATCCCAGCTGTGTGCGATAGAGATGGGAGCCGGATGCTTGGTCATCAGCGCCGGAGCCGTGGTATCCCGGACGATCTGCAAGTTAGCGGAAGAGAAAGGTTGTACGATTATCAGTACGCCATTTGATACTTATACAGTAGCAAGACTGATTAATCACAGTATACCGATCAGTTACTTTATGACGCGTGATAATATTGTGACGTTTAGTTCCCATGACCTGGTAGAAGATATCCGTAAGGTTATGGCAAAGATACGGGTGCGTGACTTCCCGATACTGGATTCCAAGAACCGGTATATTGGCATGATTTCCAGACGAAACTTATTGAATCTGGCAAAGAAACGCCTGATTCTGGTAGATCATAATGAGAGCTCGCAGGCGGTCGACGGATATGAGCATGCAGATATTCTGGAAATCATTGACCATCACCGTATTGGAAATCTGGAAACAATGGCACCGGCATTTTTCCGCAATCAGCCGGTAGGCTGTACAGCGACGATTGTTTACCAGATGTACATGGAAAATCAAGTGCCAATTCCGCAAACGATTGCCGGTCTATTGTGTGCGGCTATTATATCGGACACGTTACTGTTCCGGTCGCCTACGGCAACGGCGATTGACCGTGCTGCGGCAGAGCATCTGGCGCGGATTGCGAATCTGGATCTGACCGATTTTGCGACACAGATGTTTGCAGCAGGCAGTAATCTTCACGATAAATCGGCAGAAGAAATCTTCTATCAGGATTATAAGAAGTTTGTTGCAGGAGATGTGACCTTTGGAGTTGGCCAGATTAATTCGATGGATGCCAGTGAACTGAGTATGCTGAAGGAACGTTTGCTTCCTTATATGCATAAAGCAATCCGCGAACATGGCGTTGACATGCTGTTCTTCATGTTAACGAATATTATGGAGGAAACAACAGAGCTTCTCTGTATCGGAGAAGGTGCTGCAAAGACCGCAGCAGATGCGTTCGGTCAGCCGGTCGAGGCAGAACATGTATATCTGAAAGGTGTCGTTTCGAGAAAGAAACAGATGATACCGGTGATTATGGCTTCCTTGCAGCAGTGAGTATCAATAGAATAGGGGTATGGATGCAGTGGCTGTGACCTTAACAATGAATCGTTAGGGTTACAGCTCTTTTTTTGTTCTAAAAAGATACTATTGATATTTTAATTATTAGAATATATACTATAAATATAATTAAATTTAAAAGAATGTTTAAGATAAAAATAGATACTATAAGTATAAAACGTATTGTAAAAAATACTATTGACATAATTTTGCCTTTAATATATACTATTGATATTGAAATAGCTAGAAAACATACTAATGGTATTCTAACTTTTCAAAAGCCACTGCTAGAGTGGATGATACTATGGAATAACACAACCATGGTTAAGGGGATGGATATCGATATCTGTTTCTAAGACAAAAGTAGAACTATGAAATACGAAAGGGGATTATTTAATCATGAGAAAATTGAAAAAACAATTAGCAATCGCATTAGCAACAGCTGTTGCTGCAGTATCATTTATGGCAGCTCCAGCCAGCGCTACAGAGCTTCGTCAGGATACAACAGTATCTCCTGTAGCTTTGTCTGATGACTGCTCCGCAGCAGTTGAAAAGCTTACTATCGGTAAAGGTGGTAAGTATGTAGTCGTAGCAAAACTTAGTGATTCTGCAAAAGAAGCTGGATTTAAGTTAACAGCGAGTAAGAAAACAGTGTGGAGATATGAAATGGTAAATGGTGTTACTGTAAAAGTAAAATACCCAATTACATTTGCATCCTCCAACAGCAGCATTGCTTCCGTTGAAAAAGATGGTACAGTAAAGGCAAATAACCTTGGTACAGCTCGTATCACAGCAACCATTAAGAGTGAAAACTTTACCGGCGGTGCAATTTATAAATGCTATGTAACGGTTGTTCCTGAAGAGTCTCTTTTGGTTTATTACTATGGAACATGGAATGGTGCAGACTATAAGGTAAAATGTTCTAATGTTGAATCAAAATTATTAGAGATGGCTATAGATGAAGCTAAGAAGATTGGTAGAAATTATCCTTATTCAGACAGTGACTTAGTTGCTGTAACAAAACAGGGTAAAACATTACGTGCTTATTTCAAGACAACACACGGTGATTCTGGTGTTCACTACTATGTATTGAAATTAAACGATAATAGTATCACTGTTTCCCATAGACCATGGGATGTTGATACCTATGAAAAAGTAGGTAAGATTGCAAGATAGTTCTACATAAAATAACCCTTTAATTATGTATTTGTGTTAACGTAAGGCACCTGGTAATAGCTTGCACTATTATCCGGGTGCTTTATGTTTTTCGAGAAAGGAAATATGAAAGAAAGAATATACTTATTTGATAACATGAAATGCTTGCTTATTATACTTGTAGTATTTGGTCATTTGCTTGACCCTGTTGACAGCATTTCTTCCATATTTGAAGTACTATATTACTTTATTTATTTTTTTCACATGCCGGCTTTTATCTTTATCTCCGGCTATTTTTCCAAAAATGTTGAGCGGTGTAGAGATACGGCACTTCAACAGCTGCTCATACCTTATGTCATCTTTACGGTTCTTTATTATATTCAATATTACATGTTGTACGATGATCCATCAAAACCGGTTGCAAGATTTCGTTTGTTTAATCCAAGCAGAGGTTTGTGGTTCCTGTTAGCTCTGATTATTTGGAAATTATTACTGAAAGATCTAATTAGAATTCGTGGAATCGTTCCACTTTTATTTTTTGTTTCTATTTTATCCGGTGTATCGCATGAATTTACAGAGAATCTGACGATGGGAAGAATTATGAATTTCAGTATTTTCTTTGTGGCAGGTTATTATTGTCAATGGAAACATATTGAAAGGATTCGTCGCATCCCTAAGGTACTGGCCTATGTGATGATGTCCGCTGTAGTACTGCTTGCATGGTATCTTTCCCAGGTATCTCATATGCCAATAGAAAGCTTATTGATGCGTACCTATTATCGTGATGGATATCTATTTACCGATATGATGTATCGGATTCTTATATTAGCGGTCGCATTTTTGATGATAGGGTGTTTATTGTGCTGCATACCGGATAAGAAAAACCGTTTGAGCAGAGTAGGACAAACAACCTTGCTGATTTATCTGGGGCACTTGCCTATTGTGCGTATGACAGAAGAATTATCTTTTTTTGAGAGATTTGAACAAAGTGTGTGGGTATACAGCATATATTTGTGCATACTTACTGTACTTATCATGTTTGTTTTTTCCAGGGAAAGCATTAATGCCGGATATCATAAAATTCTAAACAAAATAGGAAATCTGGTTTGGAAGGAGCAGGTAAATGAAAGTTAGTTTGATTGTACCCTTCTGGCAAGGTATGGATTTCCTTATGGATTGTCTGGAAAGCATCAAGGAAGAAAGCTGTAATCATTATGAATATGAATTGGAAACTATTTTGGTTTTGGATCACCCAAAGGAAGAATTGACTACAATACTATGTCAATATCAGTATGCCATATCGATGCGCGTGGTGGAGTTGGAAGAAGAAACCGGGGTGTCGGCAGCCCGTAATAAGGGACTGGAATATGCTACGGGAGAGTTTGTATATTTTCTTGATTCGGATGATTATTTATACGATGGAACCATCGGCCGTCTCTTAGAGACGGCCAAAGAGAATCCGGAAGCTGACGTAGTTTATGGAAAAAAAGTTACTACATGGTATAAACGGGATATCTTTATTTCAACAAATGCAGATTTGGAGGAAGACGAAGAAAACGAAACTGACATGGAACAAGAGGAAGAAACAGAAGAGGGAGATTCTCATAAAGAGCTCGACCCGGATGCTCTGACCCCGGATCGTTCCACCGTTTATCACCGTATGATTACCAAAAAACGTGGGATACGCAGCATTTCAGCATTAAATATGCTGATACACAAGAGTTTATTACTGGAACACGATATCCGGTTTCAGGAAGAGATTCTATACTATGCAGACTTGTCATTTGTGATTCAGGTATTAGCATACAGCAAAGCCTTTGCACGAAACCCGGAAGCTTATTACATCAAGCGAAAACATAACGATCCGGTTCAACATCCGGCGATATCTCAGATGCAGCATCCGCAAAGATTTCAGGAATACTTGGATGCTTATCAGTATGCGTGTAGTGTGATTCCAAAAGAAGATGAGGAATTATTGATACGTTTGCAAAGAAAGTGGGTGAATTATTATACTAAATTCTTTGTGACGCGTGTCCGCCGTGCGAAAGAAAATTATTGGCGAGAAGAACGTTATCAGCAGATGCGGGAAATCGCACTTACGATGAAACCGGAAGTATACCGGGAGATGTCGCATTATAAAAGGAAACACCTGAAAGCATTGCGAGATGGTGATTTGGTTAAAACCCAGAAATTGACCCGGAATTATCTGGCAAAAAAGAAACTGGTACGAATCATAAAGAGAAAACGTACCCGATATCGTATGCTATATAGTCGCGTGTTTATGAAAATGCCGATGATAGATAATCTAGTTGTTTTTGAAAGCTTCTTAGGAAGAAATTATTCAGATAGCTGTAAGTATATCTATCGTTACTTGCGGGATGCATATCCGGATGAATACCGTTTTGTCTGGATTCGGGATAAAAACGTTAAGTTAAAAATTGATGGAAAAGCGAAGATAGTCCGGCGATTCAGTTTAGCATATTTTTATTATCTCGCAAGAGCAAAATATTGGGTGAACAATATGAGGCAGCCAAACTGGTTACAAAAGCGAGAAGGTACGATAATGCTGGAAACGTGGCATGGTACTCCGCTGAAAAAACTGGTTTTTGATATGGAGGATGTTTATTCCGCCAATCCTAAGTATAAAAAACAGTTTTATAAGCAGTCCCGTAAATGGGATTATCTGATATCTGATAATGCTTTTTCAACAAAAGTTTTTCAAAGTGCTTTTTTGTTTGAATGTGAAAAGATTCTGGAGTTGGGATATCCACGAAATGACTTGTTATATGAGGACAACCGTGAGGAACTGTCAGTATCGATACGTCAGCAATTAGGAATTCCATTTGATAAGAAGACGATCCTTTATGCACCGACGTGGAGAGATGATGAGTTCTATCAACCGGGACAATACAAATTCCAATTAAAGCTAGACCTTCATAAGATGAGAGAGTACTTAGGGGAAGAATATGTGGTGCTGCTGCGTACCCATTATTTCATTGCAGATCACTTGGATGTGGATGGATTGGACGGGTTTGCTTATAACGTCAGTGATTATCCGGATATTACAGAATTATATCTGATATCAGATGTTTGTATCACGGATTATTCCAGTGTTTTCTTTGATTATGCTAACCTGAAACGCCCGATGTTGTTTTTTACCTATGATCTGGAAAAGTATCGGGATATGTTGCGAGGTTTCTACATTGATATTGAATCAGACTTGCCGGGACCGTTGCTCTATACGACGGAAGAAGTGATTCATGCGATTCAAAATATTGAAGGTGTTACAGAAAAATACGCAGAAAAATATAAAAAATTCTACGAGAAGTTCTGTTCGTTAGACGATGGGGAAGCAGCGAAGAGAGTTGTGGAAAGAGTGTTTCGAGGACAGAAATAAACGAAAATGAGAAGAGGAAATGATGATGAGTAAAAGAATAAAGAGATTTTTGACCAGTATGATAATCGTTGTTTTGGCAATGGGAAGGATAGCGGTATCAGCAGCAGAAGAAGATTATGTTTTGGTACAAAATGTAAAAGAAACACAAGTAATGTATGTTGGTGAAGAAAGCCATATAAGTACTGTATTTTTAGAGAAAAATGGGGAATGGGTTTGGGAAGAACGAAACCTTATTACATATACTTCTTTAGATCCGAGTATTGCAAAGGTTAAAAAAGGTGGAACGATAGTTGCAAAAAAGGTCGGTAAAACCAAAATCAAATGTGAATATCGAGGTCAGGTCAAATATGTAAAGATTAAAGTAGTAAAACTATATGTTTCATCTTATGGAACAAAGATTGTGAAGAATCTATATCTTCCACAAGGAGTTACTACTAATATTGAATTTGCTTCACGTGGAAAGAATACGCAATATAAGGTGGTAAATAAAAGTATTGCAAAAGTCGAAACGGGTGAAAGCTATTGGGAGAATAAAGTTACAACTTTGAAAGAAGGAAAAACAAAAATAAAGGTAAAGAATAGTAAAGATGCGGCTACAATTAATCTATTTGTTTTGCCACAGTTTGAAATGGAAGTGGGTGATTTTAATTTTGATACGGAAAACAAAAAGGTCTGTTTTACTGTGACAAATAAAAGTGATTGCTCAATCAGACTTAATAAAACATGCTATGTATCATGGCATGGTGCAGAGATGGGTTGGGATGAATCCGTTAAGTATCAGGAGGGAGCAGTGACGCTTAAATCAGGTGAATCAAAGAGGATGACAATCTTGTCGGACTGGGCAGATAAATACCATTGTACTTATTCTATTTGTTTTACTATGAAAGGTCACAAGTTTGAAGCTGGTTTTGATGGAAACGGAACATTTACAACATTTGGAATACGATAACGAGAGAGGAATCATGATTATGTACAAGTTAAGAAAAACAAGTATGGCGATAGCTGTACTCTTTAGTTTGTTGTTTGGAAGTGTTAGTAATGTTCTGGCTGTAGAAGCGACGACTGAAACAACAACGGGCACGGTGATCTCTGAAGGCCAAGTTGAGACAGACACAGATGCTGCTGCCTCCACAGATGATACGGATAAAACAACAGATGGCTCCACTGAGGTAGGTGTAGAGGAAAATATTGATAATACGGTAGATCCCGGAGAAGGAATAACGGAAGATGAAACCAATGAAACCGGGGATCCTTCTGATAAAAAAGAAACGTTTGACTTTACAGATTTTAAGATGGAACAGATCCGATACAACAGGAATAAAGTTCGTTTGTCCTGGAGCTGCTCCGGGAAGCCTTCCTATTTTATCATTGAACAATCCTTAAACGGTAGCGGTTATCAACAAATAGCAAAAGTGAAAAAACAGATATTTAATACGATTCTGGAGCAAGGAAGTCGCGCTGCTTTTCGTGTAGTGGCATATGATGGGAATGATGAAGAGGTTTCCAAGACTGATAAATTAAAAATGATTATGCCTAATCAGGCAAAATCTTTTCAATTAACGAAAGTCACCAGTAAAACCGTAAAGCTTTCGTGGTCCGGAAAAGCTACTTACTTCAAAATTTATCGTAAGGCCTATGGTAGTTCACAATATACAGAAATCGGAAAGACTGCTAAAAATACATATTATGATAAAACTGTAAAAGATAATCAGATTTATTATTATCGCGTGATTTCCTGTATTGATAATGAAGGTGTTGCAGGAAGCACAGTTTCTGAAACAAAACGAATTATTAATAAAGCAATCGTTAATACCTCTCATCGTAATTATTCCTATGATGAGATGTGTAAAGATTTACAGCATTTGAAAGAGAAATATTCTGAGTATTTGAATTATGAGTCAATCGGAACTTCTGAGGATGGACGTCAGATCTATGATGTAATCCTGGGCTCTGACTCGGCTAGTAAGACGATGCTGGTAGTTAGCACCTTGCATGCGAGAGAATATATCTGTTCACAATTGTGTATGAAACAAATTGAGTCTTATCTGGAACGCTATAATTATAATGTCAATGGCGTAAAAATAGCAGATACGTTAAAGAAGATTCAGATTCATTATGTTGTTATGTCAAATCCGGATGGTGTTACGATTTCACAGCAAGGAATATCAGCGATTCGTGATACAAGTTTACGCCAGCGTTTATATTCCATGTCATCGGGAGGAACCGGATATTGGAAAGCGAATGCGAGAGGCGTTGATTTAAATAACAATTTTCCAAGCCGTTTTGTGATTCGCGGCTCTGCCGGAGCGGAAGGATATACAGGTCAAAAGGCATTATCCGAAAGTGAGACCTATGCAATTGCAAAATTAACTAAACGATTAAAGAATAACCGCAATTTAAAAGGTGTCATTAATTATCATGCTATGGGGCAGATTGTATTTGGATCTTGTACAATTCCAAGTCTTTCCTATACAACGCGGGCAATGTATAGTCTGGCACGAGGTCTAACCGGATATGCGGATGAAGGTAATTATTATTCTCCATCGGGTGGTGCAGGAAATTACCGTGAGTACGTTATGGAAGACTTGTATATACCAAGTATTACATTGGAGGTTGGTTATGGTACATGTCCGGTGCCGATTTATCAATTTGCCAGTACATGGTCCAGAAATAAAGATTTAGTGATAAGAGAAGCGATGTTATTAGCCGGAAAGTAAAAGGAGCAATTCTTATGGAGAACTAGGAAACGGTACTTGTAAAAAGTCAAAAAAACCATTTAGAATTATGAAAGATGTTAATAGTATCAGCCTTGGCAGTACCCATACCGGAGCCGTAAAGAAAGATGGGTCTTTATGGCTATGGGGTGATAATAGCAAAGGACAATTAGGAAATGGTGCTCGTAAGAAATCAAAGAAACCAATTAAAATCATGGAGAACGTCAAAAGTGTCTGCTTAGGTGAATATAATAGTGTAGCTATTAAAAAAGACGGAACGTTGTGGATGTGGGGATCGAATTGGAACGGAGAATTGGGAATGGATTGAAAATGAGTCTAAAGTTCCAATAAAAGTAATGGAATCCGTTCGAATCCCATAAAAAGCAATCTGATTTTACGGAATCGCTTTTTCCATGATTCCATCCTTGACTCTGATGCCAATATATTGTGGAGTAGGGCCTTTTGCTAAGGAAGATGCAATTGATTTTGGTGAAAATCTCTCTCAGCATTTGCCACAGACTTTCAGCGGAATGACCACAGATTGTCGTAGCTTTGTTTGAAAAGCAGTTGAATATATTGAATTTATAAAAAACAAGTTCTTGCGTTCCTGATTATATGAAGGTTACACCACCAGAGAAAAAGAACTGGAAAAGCGGAAAGGGATATTTTAGAGAATAGATATAGATTAGCATATGCTGAATTCTTCATGTGTTTTATATTTCAGATTTAAAGATGGGAAAGAAAGTTAAGCAATCGTTAGCAGTTTAAACGGTTGCTTTTTCTATGTCAAAAAATGTAGAAAATAAAATCAGGCAAGCATGACAATGTGGAAGTAATCGTGAGACTGCTCGTTGTAACTATGCAGAAAAAATATGTTATTGACATAAAAACGGAAAAAATATATATTAAAGGTATTAAATTATGCAATTAGAGGACGTGCCGACCTTTTATCTTATCAAGAGTACAATTTACACTCACTAATATATATCATGATGTCGGGGAGAAAGAGAATGAATGAGTTTTAAACATTTTACAATGAAAAAAGCGATCCTGAAATTTCCAGAATCGCTTTTCCAGGGACTATTCTAGGCTCTCATATCAACAATAGTCGTAATGATAGAAAGCATTTGTTCTTGCTCTTTTTCCGGTAAGGAATTAATGAGTTCATAGCATTCGGCCGATATTGAATTTTGATTATCTAATACGATAATCTTAGAGAATAATGTCTCCGGTGGAATATGGAGTGCACGTGATATTTTGACAATGGTGTCAACGGTGGCATTTTTTTCACCGCGTTCAAGTTGACCAATATATGTGCTATGAACACAAGCAAGCTCTGCCAATTCTTCTTGAGTTAGATTGGCTTGTTTTCTGTAATTCCGTATTCTTGCACCTAGTGTTTTGGTAATATCAGACATACTATAGGCTCCTTTCTATGAGATATCATACTAAAAAAAATTCAAACAATACACATATTATAAATATTATAAAACAAGATATAATATTTATAGAATTTAAATCAAAAGTTGTAGTCACGAATTGTCAGACAATTTGGAAACGGGAAGTGGAACAATCTGTATCCGAAAGAATGCAATATTTTGACATCATCATCTTTACAGTCTCAATTCCCCTTTGATATAATGATAGCTGACTAATAAAGGAAAGGGGATTACAATGAAGAAAAAACTGTGGAAAAGAGTGATGGCATTGGGACTGTGCTTAAGCATGGCAGGTTCTTTTGCCGGATGTGGTTCTAAGGAGGAAGTACAGGAAGGGGACTACATTAAGATTATGTTGATGGGCGATGAACCCAAGGGCTTTGATGAGGTGCTGGATGAATTCCGTAAACGTTCGAAAGATGATTTAGGGTTTGACCTCGATATTACCTGGGTGGCTCAGGGTGATTATAAAGACAAGCTGAGCGTTAAAATGATGGCTGGAGAAGATTATGATTTGGTTTTCGATGCACCGTGGTGCCATTTGCGCGAGCTGACTAAAGATGGTGTTTATGCAGATATCAGTGAATACTTACATAATGATGAGTATCCTGGATTAAAAGCTACATTCTCAGAAG
Organism: Lachnospiraceae bacterium; assembly: GCA_051878935.1. GTDB lineage: Bacteria > Bacillota > Clostridia > Lachnospirales > Lachnospiraceae > CANQDT01. Next base: position 15,709 of record JBJELB010000043.1, read on the forward strand.
AGTATATGGATAAGAATAAATATTTTGGTAAGAATCTCTATTTCCCATTGGAGCAATCCTATGGTTCCGGCGTAACAGGAATCATGTACCGCAAAGATCTGGCTGATCAATATGGTATCGGGAAAATAGATTCCGTTGAAAAACTGCAGAAGTTCTTTGATGCTGTTCTGGAAAATGAGAAGGATATGACACCGTTAGCAGTCACGCAGTCTCGAGGCTTCTTTCAATTCCAGAGGATTAACGAGGCAGCATTAGAAAAGGCTAACATTCATAGGATTGTAGTGAGTGGTTCACCGTATTATATTCTCCTGAATGAAGATAGAACAAAGGTTGTAGAAATTGTACCTGAGGGAATCGGTGATGAAGGTTTTGCAAATTTCCCGGAAGGATTCAATTATGATTTCGCTATGGATCGCTATGATTTCTTACAGGACTGGAATAAATACCTGAGCACGGACTCTATGAGCTGTCTGGATGCGGATACCCCATTCTATGGTGGAAGAGCAGCAGCTATCTGTAGCGATATCGGTTCCTGGTATACTGTGGAACAGAAAATGAAAAGCTCGATTCCGGAAGCAGAAGTGGATTTGTTCTTAGATGATCCGGATCAGGTTGCTATGAAGGAACACTCAATTCCAACGAGTTATCTGGCGAATAACTGTATTTGTATCCCGGAGGTTTCCGAGAAGAAAGATATGGCTGCAAAATTCATGGACTGGGTATTTTCTTCCCAGGAAAATAACGATTTGTTTACGTTAGGTTTAGAAGGTCGTGACTGGAAACTGGCTGAGGACGGAACGTATGAAGTATTGGATCTGAATTATTTCTTCCCGGGTTATACATTGAGCTGGAATCCTCATTTTAGGAGGTTTCAGTCAGGAATGACGGAGGAACAGAGAACGTATGAAGAGTATACGTTAAAAGAGGAATCTTATATCGGTACGCCACTGGCCGGTTTTGTATTTAATCAGGAGCCGGTAAAGACGGAGATAGCGAAAGTCAGTGCGATAAACAGTCAGGTATCCACCCCGATGGCACATGGCCTTACGGTCAAAGGCTATGATTCCATTCGTGAAATGAGAAAAGACAACATCGCACAGAGTATGAAATCCGGTATGCCGGAGATCATGGAAGAACTTGAGAAACAGGTGAATGAATTTTTACAGGCTCAATAGGATAAAACATGAAAAGTGGGAGTTGTGCGATTGGTGCAACTCCCACTCTGTCTTTTTAGATAGACTATGCAAATGGATTCTCTGTCGGATATGGTACATGCTTCGGCTGGTTATAACCCAGATCAGTAACACCCAAATATTTGAATACTTCAAAGATTTGTTTTCCATAGTGACCAAATGCTACAGCACCATGATGAGGATAGTTCTTCTGGATCAATACATGGCGGTAGAAACGTCCCATCTCCGGAATAGCGAATACTCCGATCGCACCAAAGCTCTTTGTAGCAACCGGTAATACTTCCCCTTCTGCCACATAAGCGGTCAATCTGGCATCAGCAGAGCTCTGTAAACGGAAGAATGTAATCTTGCCGGGAGCAATGTCGCCTTCCAAAGTTCCGAGAGTATATTCCTCCGGAAGTGTTCTTGCCATAATCTTCTGGTTTCTCATTTCGCAGAAGCTTAATTTGTTTGATGCGGTATTTCCACAGTGGAATCCCATGAAAGTATCCTTTAAGGTGTAGTCATATTTACCTTTGATGCTTTCTTCATACATATCTGCAGGTACCGAGTTGTTGATATCCAGCAAAGTAACAACATCTTCCGAGATGCATGTTCCGATGTACTCGCTCAATGCACCGTAGATATCTACTTCACAGGAAACCGGGATACCACGTGCTGTTAAACGGCTGTTTACATAACATGGTACGAATTTGAATTGTGTCTGGAAAGAAGGCCAGCATTTGTTTGCGAATACCACGAATTCCCTGGAGCCTTTGTGTGCTTCCATCCAGTCAAGTAATGTCAATTCATACTGGGCTAATTTTGGAAGAACTGCAGGCATCTTGTTACCGGTACCCAATTCTTTTTCCATATCAGCAACAACGTCAGCGATACGAGGATCTCCTTCATGCTCGTTAAATGCTGCAAATAAATCCAGTTCGGAGTTTTCTTCAATCTCAACACCTAAATTGTATAACTGTTTAATTGGTGCATTACATGCCAAGAAATCCTGTGGACGAGGTCCGAAGGAAATGATTTTTAAATTGCGAAGACCAATGACCGCACGGGCGATTGGTACAAATTCTTCCATCATGTCAGCAACTTCGGATGGTGTGCCAACCGGATATTCCGGAATATAGGCTTTGATATTGCGAAGTGCCAGGTTATAGCTGGCATTTAACATACCACAATAAGCGTCTCCACGACCATCCAATAAATTGTCACCACTTTCTTCTGCGGCAGCGACAAACATAACAGGACCACCAAATTCTTTTGCCAACAATGTCTCGGAAGATTCCGGTCCAAAGTTGCCAAGATAAACCACTAAAGCATTCACACCGGCAGCCTTTACTTCTGCTAATGCCTGTCTCATATGTACTTCATTTTCAATGGTTGTAGGACATTCATAAATGTCTAATCCTTTTGCTTGATAAGCAGCAACGACTGCTTTCCTGCGGCTTTCTGACAGTGACATTGGAAAACAGTCACGGCTTACCGCTACGATTCCGAGTTTGCATACTGGAATGTTATTCATGGTATTATCCTCCCTTTTCTTTTTTTGTAAAACTTGATAAGATAATAGTAGCATTTTTTGAGAGAAATAGGAATCCCTAATTTAGTGACTTATATTCTTATTTTGTGTCAGTATTTGTGTATGTTCGTTATGAGGAGGAAGCATATGGTACGATTTAGAAATCAGAATTTCAGAATATCGGTCCGCCAACTGGTGGAATTTCTTCTTCGTTCCGGAGACATTACGGGCAGCGGTCAGCTGAGAAAAACGGATGCGATGGAAGCAGGCAGTAAGATTCATCGGAAAATACAAAAGCGTGGCGGGAGCTTTTATCGGGCAGAAGTGTCACTGAAAAAGGATTATGAATATGAAAACTATACATTGTCAATCGAAGGCAGGGCAGACGGAGTTTTGTCAAAGCCCGGAGAAGTGACGGTGATCGATGAGATTAAAGGTATGTATCAGGACCCTGATTATCTGGAGAAACCCGTTTTGGTACATTTGGCGCAGGCAAAGTGTTATGCCTATCTCTATGCATGCGAGCACGGTGAGTCATCTATGAGAGTCCGTATGACGTATTGTCAGCTGGAAACGGAGCATATCCGTTATTTTGAAGAAGAGTTTTCTTTTGCCTCTTTAGAGGTTTGGTTTGAGGACTTGATTGCGGAATATAAGGTCTGGTGCGACTGGGTCTTTGAAAGCAGGGAGAAACGCAATCGGTCGATTGAAATGCTGGAGTTCCCGTTTGCATACCGGCCGGGACAGAAAAAACTCACCGCAGCCGTGTATCAATCCATCAAAAAAGGAGAAGTATTATATGCCATGGCTCCTACCGGAGTAGGGAAAACGATCTCAACGCTGTTTCCGGCTATCAAAGCAATGGGCCGGGGAATGGCTGAAAAGACTTTTTATTTAACAGCGAAAACGATCACTCGTACGGTTGCAGAGAATACAATGAGTATTTTGCGTCATAACGGGTTGTTGCTTTCTTCGATTGTTCTGACAGCAAAGGAAAAGATCTGTATCCTTGACCGTAAAACTCTGACAGAGCCCCAACCGGTCTGTCAACCGTCGGAATGTCCTTATGCTATCGGACATTATGATCGTGTCAATGAAGCCTTATATGACCTGATTACAGAACAAACCTGTGTAAACCGTGAAGTCATAATGGATTATGCAAAACGGTATCAGGTGTGCCCATACGAATTAGGCTTGGATGCGAGTAGTTTTGTCGATATGGTAATATGCGATTATAATTATGCCTTTGATCCCAATGTGTATCTGAAACGATATTTTGGGGAAACTGTAAAAGGAGAATATATATTTTTGGTAGATGAAGCGCACAATCTGGTAGAGAGAGCAAGGGGTATGTTTAGCGCACAGATTTCTTTGAGTGACATCTGCAATATGAAGAAACGATTTGCGGGTAAAAATCGAAAAGTTGCTTTTCGTTTGGAGAAATGCCGTCAGATACTGGAAAGCATGGGAGGACGTGAGGGAACCTATCAATTACATTCGGATATTACTTCTTTGGTAGTATCCTGCTTATCTTTACAGTCGAAACTGGAAGAATATTTAGAAGAGCATGAGAACTCATCGGAAAGCAATATCAATACAGTGTTGGAGTTTTATTTTGAACTGCGTCATTTTCTTAATATGTATGAGAATGTGGAAGACGGGTATGAGATATATTCAGAACAAATACTTAGGGATACGGTTGTAAATTTATTTTGCATAAATCCGTCCGGTGTGTTAAAACAGGGATTAGAAAAGAGTCGTAGTACGATTTTCTTTTCAGCAACGCTATTACCAATACAGTATTATAAAACACTTCTGACGAATCGTGGAGAAGATATGGCTGTTTATATCGATTCTCCTTTTCGGAGAGAACACCGCTATTTAGGGATTGCACAGGATGTAAGCAGTAAGTATACGAGACGCTGCCGCATGGAGTATCAAAAGATCGTCCATTATCTGGATCAGATTATGGATAGCCGCACAGGAAATTATTTTATTTTTTTTCCATCCTATCAAATGATGGAAGAAGTTTTTACTTTATGCCAAGAGCTGGGACTTGATATAAAAGCAAGACTGATTATGCAGCAGCCGCATTGGACCGAGCAGCAGAGGGAGGAGTTCCTGGAAGAATTTCGGATGGAACAAAAGAAAACGCTCATTGGATTTGGAGTATTAGGCGGGATTTTTTCTGAAGGAATTGATTTGCAGGAAGAGTATTTGATTGGTTGTATGATTGTAGGGACGGGTCTCCCGATGGTTTGCAATGAGCGCGAGATATTAAAAGCATATTTTGATAAACAGGGTTATTCCGGATTTGACTATGCGTATCGATTTCCAGGCATGAATAAGGTGCTTCAGGCAGCAGGCCGTGTCATACGGACTGAGCGCGACCGCGGAGTGATTCTGTTACTGGATGAGCGCTTCCTGCAGAAGGATTATGCGGGATTGTTTCCAAGAGAATGGGACTCGTATCAAATCGTAAACCGGAACAATGTTGGAGAGGCGTTACGTGAATTTTGGAAGAAAGGTGGATGTGAGTTTGAGAAAGGATAGTGGACTAATATTAGAAGGCGGTGCCAGCCGTGGCGTATTCACAGCAGGGGCGCTTGATTATTTAATGGAACAGGATTGTTATTTCCCATATGTTGTGGGAGTGTCAGCAGGCTCTTGTAACGCGATTGACTATGTGTCAAAACAGATTGGCAGAACCAGAGACTGTATGATTGCAAAAGAAAAACCGGATAAATATGAAACATTAAAGCGTGTGGTAAGAACAAAATGCTTATTTGATATGGATGCCTTATTTGACGAATATCCGAAAAAGACATACCCGTTTGATTTTAAGACGTATCAAAATTCAAAACAGACTTGCGAAATCGTTGTGACCAACTGCCGGACCGGACGGGCGGAGTATATGGAAGAGAAACAGGATTTTGACCGTCTGCTGCAAATCTGCCGTGCATCCTGCAGCATTCCGGTATTTTCACCCATGGTAGACCTTGATGGTATTCCTTATCTGGATGGAGGTCTTGCTGATTCTGTTCCGATTATTCACAGTATAAAGAGAGGCGTAAAACGAAATGTTGTGATATTAACAAGAAATTCCGGATATCGAAAGAAAATCAAGCGCAGTACGGCACTTCTGTATCATAAGAAATATAAAGAGTATCCGAAGCTGATACAGACGATGTATTATCGTGCAATTCGTTATAATCATACGTATGATTACCTGGATAAGCTGGAAAAAGAGGGAAAAGTATTCATCCTCCGTCCCGATATTCCGGAAGTATCGAGAACCGAAACGGATTATGATACGCTGATGACATTTTATCAGCATGGATATGATTCGATGAAGAAACGGTATGATGAAATGAGAAAATTTATTGAGTAAATATGTCGTTTGCCCCGGTGGGTTGCCGCTGACGGCGCTGTGTATCTGTTTTTTCTTGCACCGTTTTCCGGTTTAAGAAAGACAAGGCACTCCACGTCCATCACACCTTATTACGCGTCTTATGAGCCAACTTGTCAAGCAGCAGTGTTTCATGTATCCTTTTGGGGGCGTTTGAAAACGTCGGTGTTTAGCTCCTGTATTTTAGGAGCTTACGCACCGTTACGTTTGAAATCGTGCGAAAGCTTCCCCCAAAAAGATACTGAAATCACTAGCGGTTGACTCAAACAACTCAATGGCGCGTTTCGTGACGTCCATGGGAGTGCCTGTCTTTCTAAAAAACGGGGTGTCAGCGAAAAAACAGATACACAGCGCCGTCAGCGGCAATCCACCGGGGCAAACGGCGTATTTAGATTCTATCTGCTATATCGTATAACAACTGTTCTGATTTATCCCATCCGAGACAAGGGTCAGTAATGGATTTACCATAACAACCGGCACCGATTGCCTGGGCACCGTCTTCTATGTAGCTTTCAATCATAACTCCTTTTACCAGGTCGCGTATTTCCGGTGACAGACTGCGTGAATGAAGGACTTCCTTCACGATACGAGGCTGCTGATCCCACTGTTTGCCGGAGTTGGAGTGGTTTGCATCAACGATACATGCCGGATTCTGCAATTCAAATTTCTGATACAGGTCGATAACACGGATTAAATCTTCATAATGATAATTCGGTAAAGCTTGTCCATGTTTATTCACAGAACCACGAAGAATGGTATGTGTCAATGGGTTGCCGGATGTATTTACTTCCCAGCCGGAATAGAGGAATGTATGTGGATGCTGACCGGCTGTTACAGAGTTCATCATAACATTGAAGTCACCGCCGGTTGGGTTTTTCATACCGACCGGTACATCCATACCGCTTACGGTTAAGCGGTGCTGCTGGTTTTCTACAGAACGGGCTCCAATTGCAACGTAGGACAGAATATCGTCCATGTACTGCCAGTTGCCCGGATAGAGCATCTCATCTGCAGCAGTAAAGCCGGTTTCACGAATCGCACGGATGTGCATCTTGCGGATTGCAAGCAAACCTTCCAGCATATCAGGTGCCTTTTCCGGATCCGGTTGATGGAACATTCCCTTATAACCATCGCCTGTGGTACGTGGTTTATTGGTATAGATACGAGGAATAATGATTAATTTATCGGCTACCTTTTCCTGAACCTTTGTAAGGCGTGTCATATAATCCAATACAGCATCCTCGTTATCAGCGGAACATGGACCGATGATGACTAAAAATTTATCGGAAGCTCCTGTGATGACATCACGGATCGCAGCATCATTTTTCTTTTTAATCGCTATTAAATCATCCGTCATAGGCTGCCAGTTTTTAATCTCACCGGCGGACGGAATCGGTTTTACGAATTGTATACTCATGGTTTTCTTCTCCTTGTATTTGCAATACTCTTTGACTTTAAACGTTACTTATTATATAGTATTAGGACAAAGGAGGCAAGAGCGAATGGAAAAATATTTACGGGTTGGTGTGATTACGGCTACACACGCATTAAAGGGAGAGGTCAAGGTTTTCCCCACAACAGATGATGTAAATCGCTTTAAACAACTGAAACGCTGTATCTGGCAGAAAAATCATAAAACGGAAGAACTGGAAGTTGTATCTTGCCGGTTTTTTAAGAATCAGGTGATTCTGAAGTTTAAAGGAATCGACCACATTAATGACGTTGAGCGGTATGTGAAAGGGGATTTACTGGTGTCGAGAGAGGATGCGGTTCCATGCGAAGAAGGCGAATACTATATTGCAGATTTAATTGGACTAAGCGTCATAACGGATGATGGAAAAGACTTAGGGCATATCATCGATGTATTGCAGACAGGAGCGAATGATGTCTATGTAGTAGAGCAGGATGGAAGAGAATTATTACTTCCGGTCATCAAGGATTGCATTTTAAATGTTGACTTAAAAGAATGTGTAGTAACAGTTCATCTAATGAAAGGATTATTAGAGAAATGAGATTTCATGTATTAACGTTATTTCCTGAGATGATCGAAGAAGGGATGAATACGAGTATCTTTGGGCGTGCAATGAAGGAAGGACACGTGGAACTGCATACAACAGATATTCGTGATTATGCGAATAACAAACATCAGAAAGTGGATGATTATCCGTATGGCGGTGGTGCCGGAATGCTGATGCAGCCGGAGCCGGTTTATCTGGCGTATGAAGCTGTAAAAGAACAAATCGGTTACCAGCCAAGAGTAGTTTATATGACACCGCAAGGTCGCGTCTTTCATCAGCAGCTGGCAAGAGAATTAGCACAGGAAAGAGATTTGGTGATTCTTTGTGGACATTATGAAGGAATTGACGAACGGGTATTAGAAGAGATTGTAACAGATTATGTGTCGATCGGTGATTACGTCCTGACCGGTGGAGAGTTACCTGCCATGGTAGTCATGGATACGATATCCCGTCTGGTTCCGGGCGTGTTGAGCAATGAAACTTCTGCAGAAACGGAGTCTCATGAGAACCATTTGCTTGAGTATCCCCAATATACGAGACCGGTCGAGTTTCATGGTAAGAAAGTACCGGAAGTATTATTGTCCGGACATCATGGCAAGGTGGATGAGTGGAGACGGGAGCAGTCGCTGAAACGTACGCTGGAGAGAAGACCGGATATGCTGGAAAAAGCAGAATTATCTGAGAAAGATATGCAAGTATTAAGAGAAAACGGTTATTGTGAATCATGAGCAATAACCGTTTTTTATTTCTCGTGATTTTTATGAAGCTTACGGTACTCCGCAGGTGAGATGCCTTCCCTTCTTTTAAAAAAGGCTGAAAAGTGCTGGGGGGAACGGAACCCGCAGGATTGTAAGATATAATTGATAGGATATCCTGTTTTTAATAGTAGCTTTGCTTTCTCAAAGCGGTGGTTATATAAATCGTCCATAGGAGTGATGTTAAATGTTTTTTTATAAAGTGCATAATATTGAGAAATACTCATATTGGCACGTGCTGCCATACTTTTCGCGGTCCACATATGGCCTGTGCTTGATAATACGGTTTGTCTCGTCAGTTCGAGCGCTTCCCCTCTGCTTTGGTAGACTGTTCGATTCTCCTTACTATATAACTGCTCATAAATACACATTAAAATGGATTCCAGACATATGGAACAAGAGGTGTGAGACAATGGATGCTGCATCATCTGTTTGTATCGCATATTTAAAAATAACTCATCGATTTCCGTGATATTATCAAGGAGGATAGGAGTACGATATGGGATTGATAATGATTCCATAAAGGTAGTATCTGCATCAAAAATAGCAAGCGTGTGAGTGAAATTTGTACCATACCCTTTGTTATGTTTTGGAACATGGGGTGGTACCAGATATAGACTATCCTTTGGTGCATCAATGAATTGATTATTGGGTCCCATAACTAGTATCTTAGTTTTGAAATGATGCAGATAGTAATGTTCGGAACCGTTTGGATATGCTTTTTCCACTTGAGTTTCCAGCTTGGAATAGAATAGAGAATTATAATTAACAAACATCGTTTTTTCCTTTCCCATTTTTTATAGTATAACATAAAACATACAGACAGACTAGGCAGTTGTTTAATTAATGTTCTTGATTTATTAATTTACATTCCGATAATATGACAAATTAATTGAACCATAACATGCAACTTGATATAGTAAGTCTACCTGATAAAGACATTGTTGTTAAAATTAAAAAAGGGAGAGAGGATATGAAGAAAAGCAAATTATTGTCCATGCTGTTAACGGTTAGCATGGTGATGTCACAAATTCCGATGGCTGCTGTACCAAGTGTAAAGGCAGAGACAGAGGTAGTTACCGTAACTCTTGATCCATCTGAAGAATCTGCACATCCATTTGATGGCTGGGGCACTTCTCTTTGCTGGGGTGCAAACAGACTTGGAGCCAATGAAAAAATGACAAAGCAGGCAGCAGAATTCTTCTTTTCAGAAGAAGGATTAAATTTGGATATTGCCCGTTATAATATTGGTGGTGGTGATGATCCGGAACACAATCATATCATCCGTTCGGATTCCGTAGTTCCCGGCTACTGGAAAAGCTATGAGCTCAGCGAAGACGGAAAAGATGTAACGATTGAGTATGATTGGTCACAAGATGAAAATCAGCGGAACTTTACAAAGGCAGTTATGGAAGTAAAACCAGAAGTGTATATTGAAGGATTTTCAAATTCTCCACCATACTTTATGACGGTCAGTGGTTGTGCTACCGGTGGTCTTGAGAGACAGACAGATAACTTGAAAACAGATATGGTTGATGACTTTGCGCGTTATATTGCAGAAGTTTCCAAACATTTTAAAGAGGAATTTCATATTCCGTTTCAAACTTATTCTCCTATGAATGAGCCATCCGGTGGTGGATGGACAGCTTATAGTACAAAACAGGAAGGCTGTAACTTTATGCCTGGTACCGATATCAGAGATAATATGATCAATGAGACGCGGAAAGCATTGGATGAAGCGGGAATGCCAGAGGTAGGAGTGGTAGGTCCGGATGAGTCAGGCATTACAGCCACGATTCAGAATGTTCCTTTATTGAAAGAAGAAACTTTAAATAATCTGGAACGAATTGATGCTCATACCTATGGCGAAGGTAATCGTGATGAACTCAGAAAACTAGCGAGAAGCCTCGGTAAAAAGCTTTGGATGAGCGAAAATGATAACGGAGGTACAGTAGCGAATGCAGGTGAGATGAAAGCCTCTCTCAATATTGCACAAAAGATTATCAAAGATATGAATGGCATGAAGCCATCTGCATGGTGCTTATGGAATATTATCGATAAATTCCGTGATGCGAATTACTATTATGTCAATGCGAATGGTGAAAAAGTCTATTCTGAAAAAGATGCTGTATTAAGTCAGGATGGAGGACTGTGGGGCGTTGGAATGGGAAATTTTGATACAGAAGAAATTGAATTATCCCAAAAATACTATGCCTTCGGACAATTTACAAAGTTCATTCGTCCGGGCGATACGATTATTGATTCCAGCACAACTACAACAGCATCCTATAATAAGAAAACCGGAAAGATTACAATCGTAGCGGTAAATTCTACGGCAGAAAAACAGGCATATCATTTTGATTTGTCCAATTTTACGAAAACAGGATCAAACGTCAATGTTATCAGAACAAGTGGAACCTATGACCAAGGAGAGCATTGGGCATCGGTAGAAGCTGCAACAGTTCAGAACGAAAGTTTTACTTATGATTTGATTCCATATTCGATTACTACATTTATAATTGATCCTGTTGAAGATATTGACTACATTACAGTCAAAGGGGAAGAGGCTATTTATTATACAGATTCTGCTGTGTATACAGCATATACGTTAAATAGTGATGAAATTGAGTGGTCAGTATCCGAGCTGGACAAAGTAGTTTTAACTACTATGGAAGACTCCAGTCAGATTACACTATCTGCAGCAGAAGGTGTTACGGATGCTAATATTGTTTTAACGGCTCAAAATGCCAGAACAGGTGCAACGGCAACTTTTGACGTAGAGATTGGAACACATTTAAACTATGCAATTACGACCGATGGTGTAACGATGGATATTGACCAGGCGAGAGATGGATCCACGGTTGTGATTGCTGATGCCAATGTAGCAGAGAATTCGGTGATTGTTTATGATACAACAAACAGTTCGCTTGTTGACGTGACAAACAATCAAGATGGTACGTATTCTTTTGTGATGCCAAAGGGTGAAGTTACTGTTTCAGGTTTGCAAAATACAGAAACAACGGTTTATGTTGTGCCAAGCGAGGTAACACGGGTATCAGGCAATGGAAATACGAACACAAATAATTATTATATCAGCAACGATAGAGGTTTGGGAATGACGTTTGACATTCCTGATAGAGAATTTACGGGTGTGGCAAGTGCTAAATTGTATTTAACGCGACAAAATACAGCTGCTGCTTCAGCTACCAATATCTATGATCAGACAGATAAAGAAGCCTTCGAGTACATGAATACAACGAAAGTAAGAGGCTATATCGGACGACATACCGGGAAAACGGGTTCGGCAGAGTTGTTGAGTGTGCCGCAATTAGGCGGAAAATATAAATTGTTATTAGCTTGGGATGAGAGTGTGGTAAGTTCGTCAGGGAATGATTATTATGTACCAAATGCAGATGTTGCTAAATGCATTCCTACAAAGGCATCTCAACTGCCATATTTGGAATTAACAGTTGCGGAAACAACAGCGAATAGTATTCAATCCCCGGATGTAACAGTGAAAGATGCCAATACAGGAGCAGTCATTGATAATGCTGTATTAGGTGTCGTAGTAGAAGTATCTGGAGAAAATATTGCTGAGAATTCCGTTGTTGTATATGATAGCACGAATCAGTTGCCGGTTCATGTATTGAATAATTATGATGGAACTTATTCTTTTGTCATGCCGGCTGGTCAGGTACAGATTACAAGATTGACGAATACAGATGATATGGTATATGTGGTTGCCGATTCAGTAGAGCGAGTGAACAATGAAGGAACTACGGATGCCCGGAATTATTATGTCATGAATAATAAAGCATTAGGTATGACATTTACTGTTCCTGAAATTGAGGGCAAATCCATTGGGGCTTCTCGTGCATTCTTCACGAGAAGTAATACTGCAACCAGTTATCTAACCAACATTTATAACCAATCGTCCTTATCAGAGTTTGTTTACACAAACAGTAGTACCGATGAGAACCTAATAGGACAGTACTCCGGAGACACGGTAACAGATGGTATTTCTTTATCAGCAAGACCTGTGATGGGTGGACGATATAAATTATTATTTGCATGTGATGAAAATGTTGATGCTTCAAGTGGAAATGATTATTATGTCATTAATCCGGTTGGTGGTAATGCTGCTGCACATGCAAAAGTGACTCCCAAGAATGCATCACAGCTTCCATATATCGCATTAATGTTACAGGACTTTGACGGTGTATTTGAAATCCTAGGGGCAGATTCTGTTACAAAGGGAAAAACTGCAAAATATACCTATCATACTGATGTAGCAGAAATTCAATCGGTTACGTGGTCCGTGGATAATACAGATTTGGCGGAAATAGACCAAACAGGTACGTTGATTGCAAAATCAGCAGGTATTGTTAACGTCATTGCCCAGAGTGCGGAGTATACGGCGAAAAAACAGGTTTCTATTACACCAAAATATAATACGTACTGGAATACATATGCTGATGCATTTACAGGAGAAGCAGAAGACTCCGGAATCGTATGGCACAAATTCTCCGGAGACAGTACAGCAGGTAAATATAACATAGAAAATGGTATCCTTACCATTGAAGATGATGGTTCTGGAAATAATCCATGTTATGGAGTGGCTGCAGTTATCAAAGGTATTGCACCAAATACAAATTATGAGATTACATTTAAGGAAAAAACGAATTTCACAAGTGTAAATGGGACTTACGGTTTCTATATCAATGCAGATACACATTCTACAACAGATAACGATATAGAAATTGATAAGTGGCCTACAGCGGAAGTAAGGAAAAATGGTACGTTTGCAAGAGTTCATCAGACAGTGGTAGAAGACACTGATTGGGAAGAACATACATATGTATGGACATCAGGCAGTGGATTAAAGGATGGAGATGATATTTATGGAGCTAAATTTATCTTCACATTACGTAATGCACAGGGAAGCATCTCTATTAAAGATGTGGTAATTAAACAACAAGGTGTTGAGATTGATGAAAATCCTGCAGCAGAGTTGGATGTCGATTTCAATGGTGACGATAAGATTAGTGCTGTTGATGCATTATGTTTATTACAATCTTTCACAACTGCTTCTGTGGAAACAGCAGATGTGAACGGTGATGGCCGCTTAGATGAGGATGACGTCTTATGTATCTTGGAATATGCAACAGGTAAGATAACATCGTTTCCTGGAGAAAAATAAAAAAACACTTGCTAAATTAAAAAAATTGTGATACATTAACGTAGTTGTGAATAGTCGGATGGTCCTCTGTTACGTGAAATGTATTAAGAACATCTAAATAATAGTAGGAGGTCACACAAATGAACGATATCATCAAAAGTATTGAACAGGCTCAGTTGAAGAAAGAGGTTCCTGAATTCAGAGTTGGAGATACTGTTAGAGTATCTGCTAAGGTTATCGAAGGTAACAGAGAGAGAATTCAGGTATTCGAAGGAATCGTAATCAAGAGACAGAACGGTGGAAACCGTGAGACATTTACAGTTAGAAAAACATCTAACGGTATCGGTGTTGAAAAGACCTGGCCATTACACTCTCCAATCGTTGATAAGATTGAAGTGGTAAGAAAAGGTAAAGTCAGAAGAGCGAAACTTTATTACTTACGTGATCGCGTTGGTAAGAGAGCAAAAGTAAAAGAATTAGTTCGCTAGTGAATTTAGAAAAGCTGTCGATTATTCGGCAGCTTTTCTTACTCTATAAAAAAATACGATACCAGAGAGTCAATGTGTTACGTACAGGTGAATAGGGACAGGCAGCGCGCAGGGTAACTGTTTTTTTTGCACCGTTTTCAGGTTTAAGAAAAACATGGCACTGCCGTTTCTGTCACGTTTGATTACGCGCCTTATGAGCCAACTCAGCAACCGAAGTGTTTCAAATATCTTTTTTAGGCCGTTTGAAAACGCCGGTGTTTAGCTCCTGTATCTTAGGAGCTTATGCACCGTTGCGTTGGAAACCGAGCGGGAGCGCGCCTAAAAAAGATATTGAAAGCACTGACGGTTGCTTCAAACAACTCAACGGCGCGTTTCGTGACAGAAACTGGAGTGCTTGTTTTTCTAGAAACCTGGGTGTCTGCAAAAAACAGTTACCCCGTGCGCTGCCTGCACCTACTTACCTGTGCGTAATACACATTGGTTCTCTGGAATATGAGAGATAATAATGGAGGAAGAAACATGGATTTTCAATGGTATCCCGGACATATGACAAAAGCGAAGCGTATGATGGAGGAGAATATCAAGCTGATTGATGTGGTAGTGGAGCTTGTAGATGCCCGCATTCCATTAAGCAGCAAGAATCCTGATATTGATCAGTTAGCGCGTAATAAGTACCGTGTTATTTTGCTTAATAAAATTGATATGGCTGATCCTGCTGCGACAGAGCAGTGGACGACTTATTTTAAAGAACGTGGTTTTTATGTCGCGCAGGTAAATTCCCGTTCCGGTCAGGGTGTGAAATCAATACAGACGATTATTATGGAAGCCTGCAAAGAAAAGATTGAGCGTGACCGCAGAAGAGGGATATTAAACCGTCCGGTTCGTGCAATGATTGTGGGAATTCCGAATGTCGGAAAATCTACATTTATTAATTCCTTCGCAGGAAAAGCGTGTACTAAAACCGGAAATAAGCCGGGCGTTACGAAGGGAAAACAGTGGATTAAGATTAACAAAAATGTAGATTTGCTGGATACACCGGGTATATTGTGGCCCAAATTTGAGGACCAAATGGTTGGATTTCGTCTGGCATTGATTGGTTCGATCAAGGATGATATTCTCAATATTACGGACATGGCGATGGATTTTATACGCTTTATGATGCATTCCTATCCCGGAACCTTAGCAAAGAGATATGAGGTAACAGAACAGGAAGATGTATTTGCGCTATTAAACGAAATAGCTAAAAATCGTAATTGTAAGAAACCCGGAGACGAACTGGATTATGATAAGGCAGCGAAATTATTAATCGAGGACTTCAGAACAACGAAGCTTGGACGTATTTCTTTGGAGCTGCCGCCGGAATAGACAAGAAACACTAAATATTTCCATAAATGTAAAATAGATGTTGAAACATGTTGAAGGATAGAATATAATAATTTTGTCGAATTACTTCGACAAGGCAAGATTGAAAACAGTGTAAAAAGCTGGGCGGTTATGATTATTCTGTTACTTTTAGTAATTGCCATAAAAAAATAACGCACAGCCGACCAAGCAATAGCGTTATTTTTTAACAATATTTGATTTGTCAATGGGATTATGTGCAATAAGTTAATAATACTAAAAAAAGATAAAGGGGACGAATATGACAAAAGCAGAAGAAGCAGCAAAGAAACGACAGAAGAAATTAGAAGCAGAACTGCAGCGGTTAGAGGGTATGCGGGAATACGAGCGCCAATACGACACATGTACGTATATCTGTGGCATTGACGAAGTGGGACGAGGCCCATTGGCGGGACCGGTTGTTGCAGCAGCAGTCATCTTGCCCAAAGATTGTACGTTGCTATACCTCAATGATTCCAAAAAAGTAACAGAAAAGCGGAGAGAAGTGTTGTATGATGAGATATATGAGCAGGCCATTGCAGTAGGAATCGGTATGACAGGCGAAAAGGAAATTGATGAGATTAATATTCTGCAGGCAACCTATCAGGCGATGCGGACGGCAATCGCCAATCTGTCTGTCAGACCGGATATCTTATTCAATGATGCCGTTACGATTCCGGATGTGGATATACCGCAGGTACCGATTATCAAAGGAGATGCGAAGAGTGCCTCGATTGCTGCGGCCAGCATTGTGGCAAAGGTAACCAGAGACCGTCTCATGTGTGAATATGATAAGCTCTATCCGCAGTATTCCTTTGCGTCCAATAAAGGCTACGGCTCTGCTGCACACATCGCGGCGTTAAAGGAATATGGCCCATGCGAGATTCATCGTAAGACATTTATCAAAAACTTTACATCATAGGGGAGTTTGGATGTATAATAAAAGGAACGTAGGGAGCGAACAGGAAAAGCAGGCTGTCCGATTTTTAACGGAGCAAGGTTATCGAATCATAGAATGTAACTATCAGTGCCGGCAGGCAGAAATCGATATCATTGCATGGGACAGAGAATATTTGTGCTTTATAGAAGTCAAATACCGTGCGGGCAAACGCTATGGAATGGGTGCAGAAGCTGTTGACGTCCGGAAACAACGCCGGATATGCTATGCTTCGCTGGTATATCTGACGCAGCATGGAATGTCAGATGTGCCGGTACGGTACGATGTAGTCTCTGTGGATGGAGAGAGGATTACATTAATGAAAAATGCCTTTGAATGGAGATAATGGAGATGGCAGTATATAAGCGAAAAGGAAAAGAACAGACTTCCAGACTTATAACACAGGATGGTGTAGCATATTTCACTTTTTCTATTTTTGACGATTATCCAGTAGTTTGTGGTTTTTCTACCAGATTAGGTGGCGTGAGTGAAGGGATTTTCTCCAGTATGAATCTGAGCTTTACGAGAGGAGATCGTGAGGAAGCTGTTTGGGAGAATTATAACAGAATCGGATCTGTGCTGGGATTTCGTCCGGAGCAGGTAGTGTGTACCGATCAGGTTCATGATACAAAAGTGTTAAGAGTAACAAAAGAACATTGTGGAATGGGGATGACCAAGCCCCGGATAGCAGGTATTGATGGATTGATGACATCAGAACGTCAGGTGCCGTTGGCAACCTTTTATGCTGACTGTGTACCGTTATTTTTTTACGATCCGGTGAAACAGGTCATTGCAGCGTCCCATTCCGGCTGGAGAGGTACGGTGCAGCGTATGGGTGCAGTAACGGTTGCCAGGATGCAGGAAGAGTATGGTTGCAATTCGTCTGACCTGCTGTGTGCCATAGGACCATCTATATGCCGGGACTGTTATGAGATCAGCGAGGATGTTGCCAGAGAGTTTCAGACAGCATTTAAGGATGATCAGATAGAAGAAATATTACGGGATGATCATAATGGAAAATATCATTTAGATTTATGGAGATGCAACCAGATTGTTTTGGAGGAAGCAGGTATTCCGAAAGAACAGATCAGCATACCGGATGTATGTACATGCTGTAACCCGGATTTGCTGTTTTCTCATCGGGCATCACAGGGAAAACGGGGGAATCTCGCCGGTTTTATGATGTTGCCATAAAAAGCGTATGGTAACTTTACAAGTTGCGCCGGATATAGTAAAATCAAGCGAAGAAAGCTTATTGGAACAGAGATTAAAGGAGTGCAAAGATGAGTAAGCCAATGGTAGCCATTGTAGGCAGACCAAATGTAGGAAAATCAACACTGTTCAACGCCTTGGCCGGAGAACAGATTTCGATTGTGAAAGATACACCCGGAGTAACAAGAGACCGTATTTTTGCAGATGTAACCTGGTTGAATTATCATTTTACCATGGTTGATACCGGTGGTATTGAACCGGATACGAATGATGTTATTTTATCACAGATGCGTGATCAGGCAGAACTGGCGATTGAAACGGCATCGGTGATTGTATTTCTGGTGGATGTCAGACAGGGAGTAGTGGATGCTGATTATAAAGTGGCAGATATGCTGCGCCGTTCACATAAACCAATTGTACTGGCAGTCAATAAAGTGGATAATTTCAAAAAAATGATGCCGGATGTTTATGAATTTTATAATTTAGGACTGGGAGATCCGGTTCCGGTATCATCGGCTTCCCGACTGGGCATTGGTGACCTATTGGATGAAGTGGTTGTTCATTTCAATCCGGAAGAATTAATGGAGAATGACGATGAGAAACCGAAAATTGCCATTATTGGACGCCCAAATGCAGGGAAATCCTCTATTATCAATAAGATGTTAGGAGAGAATCGTGTGATTGTTTCCGATATCGCGGGAACGACAAGAGATGCGATTGATACGGATGTGACATATAACGGCAGGGAGTATACGTTTATCGATACGGCCGGGTTGCGCCGCAAGAGCAAGATCAAAGAGGAGCTGGAGCGCTATAGCATTATCCGTACAGTAGCTGCCGTGGAGCGCTGTGATGTTGCCATGCTCGTGATTGATGCGACAGAAGGAATTACGGAGCAGGATGCCAAGATAGCCGGTATTGCCCATGAGCGTGGGAAAGGCATGCTCATTGTGGTAAATAAATGGGATTTGATTGAGAAAGACGATAAGACCATTTACAAGTTTACGAATCGGATACGTGAAACACTTGCTTATATGTCCTATGCAGAGTTAATCTTTATTTCTGCAAAGACCGGCCAGAGATTTCATAAAATCTTTGAAACCCTGGATGCAGTGATTGAGAATTGTGCTTTGCGGATTGCAACCGGTGTTTTAAATGAGATCCTGACCGAAGCGGTTGCTATGAAACAACCACCTTCCGATAAAGGAAAACGTCTGCGTATCTATTATATGACACAGGTTTCCGTAAAACCGCCAACCTTTGTTATGTTTGTCAATGATAAAAATCTGATGCACTTTTCTTATACAAGATATATTGAGAATCAGATACGAAATACATTTGGTTTCCGTGGAACACCGATTCACTTTATTGCCAGAGAAAGGAAAGAGAAAGAATGATAGTAGGAATAACGCTTCTTGCAATAGTAATTGGGTATTTTCTGGGATGTTTCCAGACAGCCTACCTGGTTGGAAAGAAAAATAACATTGATATACGCGAGCATGGGAGTGGGAATGCAGGTACGACCAATGCGCTGCGTACCTTAGGTGTGAAATCGGCTGTCATTACCTTTGCAGGTGATTTGTTGAAAGGTTTTATCGCAGTCTTTATCGCCCGCTATTTCCTGGCACCTATGGTTACGCAGGAAAGAGAACTGATTACGGCAATTTCCCTGTTTGGAGGATTTGGTGCAGTACTTGGACATAATTTCCCGTTCAATTTACAGTTCCGGGGTGGAAAGGGAATGGCTACGACAGCAGCAGTCATTCTGGCATTTGATTGGAAAATGGCTATTATATTTTTTGTCGGATTTTGTATTATCGTAGGAGTGACGCGTTATGTTTCACTGGGCTCGGTTTTGGTTTTGATTGCTTTCCCAATCATGGTGGCAGTTTTTTATCCGGGAGAGTATCTGGTATTATTTTGTGCAATCCTGTTTGCAGGACTGGGTGTGATAAGACATCGTAACAATATCGTACGCATAGTACATGGAACGGAGAATAAATTAAGTTTTCATAAGCAGGAGGAAGTATAATGCAAAAAAAAGTTAGTGTCATTGGTGCAGGCAGCTGGGGAACTGCACTGGCGAGTCTGCTAGCGGACAACGGCCATGAGGTTATGATCTGGTCAATTGATGCATCGGAAGTAGAGATGCTGAATACGAAGCATGAGCAGACAGTGAAGCTCCCGGGAGTGGTTCTTGCTGATTCCGTTCATGCAACAACGGACCTGGAAGAAGCCATTCGGGGAAGAGAAGTACTCGTCTTTGCAGTACCATCTCCTTTTGTCAGAACAACTGCCCAAAAGGCAGCTTCTTATGTAGAAGAGGGACAGGTGATTGTCAATGTGGCAAAGGGAATAGAAGAGGAAACCCTGATGACCCTGGTTGAGATTATTCAGGAAGAAATACCGCAGGCTGAGGTCTGCGTTTTATCCGGACCGAGTCATGCAGAGGAAGTGGGAAAGAAGATTCCGACTTCTGTAGTGATTGGATCTCCTAAGAAGGAAGTTGCGACAGCCTTGCAGGATATTTTTATGAACGGTGTATTTCGCGTATATTCCAGTTCGGATGTTGTCGGTATTGAGTTAGGTGGTTCCTTGAAAAATGTGATTGCCCTGGCGGCAGGTATGGCAGACGGATTAGGCTTTGGCGATAATACCAAAGCAGCACTGATGACAAGAGGAATTGCAGAATTGAGCCGTCTGGGTGTTGCAATGGGAGGAAAAGTGGAAACCTTTCTCGGTTTGTCCGGAGTTGGTGATTTGTTTGTCACCTGTACCAGTATGCATAGCCGAAACAGAAGAGCAGGTATTTTGATCGGGCAGGGGAAGACAGCAAAAGAAGCAATGCAGGAGGTGCAGCAGGTAGTAGAGGGTGTGTATTCTGCAAAAGCAGCACTGGCACTTGCGAAAAAGTATAAGGTATCCATGCCGATTATCGAACAGGTTAACCAAATTCTGTTTGAGGACAAACCGCCTATAGAGGCGGTGAGCGAATTGTTCCTGCGTGATAAAACAACGGAACATGACCAACAGGACTGGATGGAAGATCAATAGAAAACCAGTCATAGAATGAAATGCTCTTGCATATATTTATCTATAGCAAGTACGCTTTCTAATCAGAGGGAGCGCAGACTATAGGAGGACGAATATATGCAAGAGCAATTTTCTGTTTATAACGACATAAAAATGCGTACCGATGGTGAAGTATACATCGGAGTTGTGGGACCGGTCCGTACGGGGAAATCAACCTTTATTAAGCGTTTTATGGATTTGATTGTGTTACCGAATATGCGTGAAGAGAAGGACAGAGAGCTTGCGCGGGATGAGTTGCCGCAGAGTGCGGCAGGAAAAACGATTATGACAACAGAACCAAAGTTTATTCCGAAAGATGCCGTTACAATCTCTGTGGGTGATGGGATAACGATGAAAGTCCGCATGATTGACTGCGTAGGTTATATGGTAAATGGAGCAGCAGGACATATGGAGAATGAACAGGAACGCATGGTAAAAACACCATGGTTTGATTATGAGATACCTTTTACAAAGGCTGCTGAAATTGGGACGCGCAAGGTTATTACGGATCATTCTACGATTGGTATCTTAGTGACGGCAGATGGTTCCTTTACCGATATCGACCGCGCTGCATATGAAGAAGTGGAACAGCAGACGGTAGCGGAATTGAAAAATTTACATAAACCATTTGTCGTTATTCTGAATTCGTCCTTTCCGTATTCGACACAAACGAAGGAACTGGCACAGCATCTGGAGGAACAGTATCAGGTATCGGTGCTTCCGATGAACTGTGAGCAGATGAAGATAGAAGACGTCCGGGATATCTTCAGTCACATCCTGTTGGAGTTTCCGATTCATACACTGGAGTTCGTGATTCCTAAATGGGTAGAAACCTTACCGGATGGTCACTGGTTGAAACAGAGTATGATAGAAACCGTCAGACAGAACCTGTTTTCCATACATTCCCTGCGTGAAGTATCGAATCAGAATCTGATTGGAAATGAATATGTCCGTGCCATGCAGATTTCGAAGGTACATATGGACAGTGGAATCGTTACCGTTGATGTACAGTTTGCAGAAGAATACTATTATCAGGTGCTGAGCCAAATGACAGGGATAGCGATAGAGAATGATTATCAGTTGATCGGTATTCTCAGGGAGCTGGGCAATAGCAGAATGGAGTACGAAAAAGTGGAAGATGCTTTAAAACAGGTAGAAGCAAGGGGATACGGTGTGGTAACTCCGAGTATATCCCAGATTACAGTCGAGGAGCCGGTTATTATCAAGCATGGGAATAAATACGGTGTACGTATGAAAGCACAGGCTCCAAGTATTCATTTAATCAAAGCAGATGTTCAGACAGAAATCGCACCGATCGTTGGAACGGAAGAACAGGCCAGAGATCTGATTCGTTATATCAAAGAAGAAAGTGGAGAGGATCAGGATAAGATCTGGCAGGTAAATATTTTTGGAAAGACGATGGAGCAGTTGGTAGAAGAAGGAATTGAGGCGAAAACGTCCAAGATGACAGAAGAAAGTCAGATGAAACTGCAAGATACGATGGAAAAAATAATTAATGACGGAAATGGTGGATTGGTTTGTATCATTATTTAATCTGTGTTATACTATCCGTAGTGACAGACACAAAGGAGGTGTTGTAGATGGAGATACAATTATGGAGAGAGATATTAACACCCTATGAACTTGCCGTTGATGAGATGGTTTTGAAGTTAACACATGTCATGAAAGAATTTCGGGATGCCGGAGTCTATTCGCCCATTGAACAGGTCAGTGGGCGTGTCAAGAAGATTTCCAGTATCCTGGATAAGATACAAAGGAAGAATATACCATTTGATGAATTAGAAGATAAGATAGAAGACATTGCAGGTATTCGTATTATATGTCAGTTCGTTGAAGATGTGGATAAGGTGGTTGCAATTCTGCGTGAGCGTGGGGATATCCGGATTAAAAGTGAAAAGGATTACATATCGAATCCGAAAACAAGCGGATACCGCAGTTACCATCTGATTGTGTATTATGATGTGAATACGATGAAAGGACCCAAACGGATTCAGGCAGAGATTCAGATACGGACTCTTGCGATGAATTTCTGGTCTACGATTGAGCATTCCCTGCAATATAAATATAAAGAGAATATACCGGAGCATGTAAAACAGAAATTGTTAAATGCTGCGGATGCTGTTGTGCATCTGGATCAGGAGATGTCCAGTGTGAGAAATGAAATTATGGATGCCCAGAATTCCTTCCAGATAAAAGCGAATCTGGTTGCCGTGATCTTGAACAACATTCAGAATCTGTATCATGTCGCCAATAAGCGGGAGGTTGTCAAGATTCAGGATGAATTTTATAAGGTGTACGAAGAAGGCGATTTGGAAGAACTGGAGCATTTCAGTACCCAGCTGGACCGTATTGCAGAAGGCTATCGCGCGCAGAGTATTTATTAGACAGATTACGATATGAGAGGAAAAAAGCTTGAATTTACCAGAGCAGTTTCAAAATCAGATGAAAGGTTTGCTGGAGGATTATGAGGACTTCCTGGCAAGCTATGATCAAAAGCATCATTCCGGTATCCGGTTAAATACGTTAAAGATTACATCACAACAGTTTCAGGAGCTGTCCGGACTTAAGCTGGAACCGGTACCGTGGACACCAAATGGATATTATTATGATGGAGAATCATCTATAGCAAAGAATCCCATGTATTATGCCGGATTGTATTATATACAGGAACCGAGTGCCATGACGCCGGCAGCTTTTCTTCCGATTGAACCGGGAGATACGGTGTTGGATCTTTGTGCTGCTCCGGGCGGGAAATCGACGGAGCTGGGAGCGAGATTATGTGGCAGGGGATTATTGGTATCGAATGATATCAGTAATACAAGGGCGAAAGCATTGTACAAGAATATCGAATTGTTTGGAATTCGTAATGCGCTTGTTTTGTCAGAACCACCGGAACGTCTGGCTCCACGGATGCAGGGATTTTTCGATAAGATTTTAATTGATGCACCTTGTTCGGGAGAAGGAATGTTCCGGAAGAAACCGGCCGGAATCACCAGCTGGATAGAATACGGACCGGAATTTTATGCAAAATTACAACGAGAGATATTAGAGCAGGCAGTTACCATGCTGAAACCGGGTGGTATGCTGTTGTATTCGACCTGTACCTTTTCACCTCTGGAAAATGAAGGAAGCGTAGCATATATTCTTGAACAATTTCCTGAGATGTCGATAGAGGAATTGCCGTTGCCGGATGGATTTGACCAGGGACATCCTGAGTGGGAGAACAGTCATAACGAGGATATGAAGAAATGCCGTAGATTGTGGCCGCATCGTATCAAAGGAGAAGGGCATTTTGTGGCATTGTTGAAAAAAGATGAGAATGCCCGGACAGGTACACCGACTCTCTATCAGAATCGGACAAAGAGTATACCGCAGCCGGTTTGGGATTTTCTGAAAGATGTGAAGTGGTCATGGGAACCATCCCGGATAGAAATCGTTGGCGATAAGGTGTTTTATTTACCTGAGACGATGCCGGATGTAAAAGGACTGCGCATATTAGGAAGCGGATTACTCTTAGGATTTATAAAGAAACAACGCTTTGAACCGGCTCAGGCATTTGCCATGGCGTTAAAGCCGGAGGAGTATACACGGTATCATGCTCTTTCTTATGAAGATGAACGCGTGATCAAGTATTTGAAATGTGAGACGATTCCGATGGGAGGTGAGAAAGGCTATACACTTGTCGGGATGGAAGGCTATCCTCTCGGATGGGGGAAGGTAGCCGGAGGCATGTGTAAAAATAAGTATTATCCCGGATGGAGATGGATGTAATGGCATTGATTCGATTGGACAAATATCTTGCTGAAATGGGAATCGGCACCAGAACACAGGTCAAACAATATTTGAAACAGGGGTTGGTTTGTGTAGATGGTGAAGTGGAGAAACGTCCGGAAAGAAAAATAGATTATGACAAGCAGCATGTAACCTACCAGGGAAACGAGGTAGGTTATGTTGCGTTTGAATATATTATGTTAAATAAGCCGCAGGGGGTCGTGTCTGCAACCGTAGATGTCCACGACAGAACGGTTCTGGACTGCATTCAGAATGCCAAACGGAAGGATTTGTTCCCGGTTGGCCGCCTGGATAAAGACACAGAAGGCCTCTTGCTGTTAACGAATGACGGAGAACTGGCACATAATCTGTTGTCTCCGTCAAAACATGTAGATAAGCGTTATTTCGCCCGCATAGAGGGTATTCTGCCTGAGGATGCGGTGGCACGTTTTCGGGAAGGTCTGGATATAGGCGAGAAGAATAAGACAAAGCCGGCGACATTATTGCTTCATGATAACAATGAGGTTGAGGTCATTATTTCCGAAGGAAAGTTTCATCAGGTTAAACGAATGTTTGAAGCCGTTGGAACGAAGGTTGTATATTTGAAACGTTTGCAGATGGGATCATTAAAACTGGATGAGAACCTTCTTCCGGGAGAATCTCGTGCTTTGACTTCGGAAGAATTGGAACGGTTAAGATAAGGGTGAAGACATGACGAAAGGATTTTTACCAATTTCTAAACAGGATATGATAGAACGTGGATGGAAACAGGCAGATTTTGTATTTATCATCGGTGATGCTTATGTGGACCATCCTTCTTTTGGTCCCGCCATTATCAGCCGTGTTCTGGATGCATGCGGATATAAGGTAGCGATACTGGCACAGCCCGACTGGACCCGTAAAGAGAGTATTATGGAATTCGGAGAACCCAGGCTGGCATTTCTGATATCCGGAGGCAATATGGATTCGATGGTGAATCATTATTCGGTGACGAAACACCGACGAAAACAGGATGCATTCACACCGGGCGGCGTGATTGGAAAACGACCGGACCGCGCAAGTATTGTATACGGAAATCTCATTCGTCAGGTCTATAAAGAGACTCCGGTGATTATTGGTGGGATTGAGGCAAGTCTGCGCAGATTAGGACATTATGATTACTGGTCGGATAAAGTGAAACGTTCCCTGCTTCTGGATTCCGGTGCAGATATGCTGATATACGGCATGGGAGAACATGCGGTTATGGAACTGGCAGAAGCACTGGACAGTGGTCTGGATATAAAGGATATCACATATATACCGGGTACGGTTTATAAATCCGCGAATCTGAATTCTGTTTATGACTATGTTATGCTGCCGGAGTATGAAGAAATCGTAGAGGACAAAAAGAAATATGCAAAAAGCTTTTTGATACAATATCAGAATACCGATGCAGTCACTGCGAAACCACTGGTGGAAAAATATAAAGAAACCTTGTATGTAGTACAAAATCCTCCTGCGAAACCGCTGACGATGGAAGAAATGGACTGGGTATATGATTTGCAATATGAACGCACCTACCATCCTGTTTATGAAAAAAAGGGAGGAGTGCCGGCAATACGTGAAATAAAATTCAGTCTGACCAGTAATCGAGGATGCTTTGGTGGATGCAGCTTTTGTGCCCTGACGTTTCATCAGGGACGCTATGTTCAGGTGAGAAGTCATGAATCCATCATCAGAGAGGCAAAGCTGATGACGCAGGATCCTGAATTCAAAGGATACATTCATGATGTCGGTGGACCAACGGCTAACTTCCGTCATCCGGCCTGCAAAAAGCAGACGGAGAAAGGAGTATGCCGAAACAGACAGTGTTTATTTCCATCACCATGTAAGAATCTGATCGCGGATCATAAGGATTATTTACAGTTGCTGCGTTCCCTGCGGGAATTGCCAAAAGTCAAAAAAGTATTTATCCGTTCCGGTATCCGGTTTGATTATATTATGGCGGATTCCGATGATTCTTTTTTACGGGAATTATGTCAGTATCATATCAGTGGTCAGCTTCGTACGGCTCCGGAACATATTTCGAACAGCGTTTTGGACCGTATGGGAAAACCACATAATGAAGTTTATGAAGCATTTCAGAAACGTTTTTATCAGATGACAGAGAAATGCCACAAGGAACAGTATATTGTTCCGTATTTGATGTCGTCTCATCCCGGCTCCACGATCAAAGAGGCAATCGAGCTTGCAGAGTATTCAAGAGATTTGGGTTATATGCCGGAGCAGGTACAGGATTTCTATCCGACCCCCGGGACGATTTCGACATGTATGTATTATACAGGATTGGATCCAAGAACGATGGAGCCGGTATATGTTGCCCGCTCTGCGAAGGAAAAGGCGATGCAGCGAGCGCTGATTCAGTATCGTGATCCGAAAAATTATGAGCTGGTGAAAGAAGCCTTATTAAAGGCGGGGCGTCAGGACCTCATTGGATTTGAAAAAGGCTGTCTGATACGACCGAGACAGTTGCATAAAGATAAAATCAATAACAGGAAAGAAGGGAAACGGCGTGATAAACCGGAAAAAGGAAATGGAAACAAAACAGTCGTCCGGAAAAGAAAGAAAAAGTAAGAGACCGCAAAAAGGCAGTTATGGATATATGGACTGGTATAAAAAGAAGATAACATTGCAATCCCTAATCTGGGTTGCCATTGTTGCTGCACTGTCAGTCAGTGGGAAATGGCTCGGGGGCATGCCGGGTGCAGTCCTATTGGTTCTGGGAGTTCTTGCTGTTTTACCGGCTACCCGTGTCTGGGTAGGATGGATTCTGGTGTTTCGTTATCATACGGCTTCGAAAGAGGAGTTGCAGGAAGCCGAACAGATTGCGGATACTCTGGTCAATAAAGTAGTATTATATGATTTAGTCATTTCTTCTGCTGATAAAGTACGCTACGTACCAATTTGTATTATTACCAATGGCAAGATTCATGACACCATAGAGTTGATGCGGCGCATTGCAAAGGAAAAGATCAATGATAATCAGCAACTCAATGAACAGGTGGCACACAATCTATTGTTAGACTGTATCTAGGAGAAGACATGAGGGAGATAACGATTACGAAGCAGGAAGAAGGACAAAGCCTGCAAAAGGTTCTGGCAAAAGTATTGTCACAGGCACCGAAAAGCTTTCTGTTTAAGATGCTTCGGAAAAAGAACATTAAACTCAATCAGAAGAAAGCAACCGGACAGGAAAAGCTGGTTGCGGGAGACCATATCCAGATTTACTTTTCGGAAGAGACATTTCTGCAGTTTTCCGGTGAAAAAAAGCAGGTCTTACAGGAACTTCCGCCTTCTGATTTAAGCATTGTTTATGAAGATGAAAATATCCTGATTTACAATAAACCGGCAGGGCTGCTGACGCAAAAAGCAAAACCGGAAGATTTGTCGGTCAATGATTATCTGCTGGCTCATTGTCAGCAGTCAGGATACAGTGTGATGATGAAGCCTTCGGTATGTAACCGGCTGGACCGCAATACCAGTGGACTGGTTCTGTGCGGAGTATCCATGAAAGGACTGCAGGTATTATCGGAAGCGTTACGAAAACGTACACTGAATAAATATTATGTAACGATTGTTTGGGGGAGAATGCAGGGAAAACAGATGCTTTCCGGTTATCTGAGCAAAAAGGAACAGACGAATCAGGTTACGGTTCTTGCAGAATCGACACCCGGCAGTTCCCGAATCGAAACGGAATATGAGGTTTTGGAAACAAATGGTGACTTTACGTATCTGAAAATTAAGCTGATAACGGGGAAAACACATCAGATTCGTGCCCACCTGGCATCGATTGGACATCCGATTGTGGGTGATTATAAGTATGGAAACAGGACAGTGAATGACAGACTAAAAAAACAATATGGCTGCAATTATCAGTTATTGCACGCATATGAAATCATGTTTGGTACAGTGCAAGGAGAATTGTCTTATTTATCAGGGAAAACATATCAGGCACCGCTGCCTCCTTTGTTTGCAAAGATAAAAGACGAGCTCATGAAAGGATGAATAGAAATGGCTACCTGGAATTCACGTGGACTTCGAGGCTCTACGTTTGAAGATATGATAAATTACACGAATGAACAATATAGAGAAAAAAAGCTGGCACTGATACAAAAGATACCAACTCCCATTAAACCAATCCGTATTGATCAGGAATCCAGGCATATTACACTCGCCTATTTTGATCAGAAGAGTACGGTGGATTATGTGGGAGCAGTTCAGGGATACCCGGTTTGCTTTGACGCCAAGGAGTGTGCGACTGATACATTTCCATTGCGTAATGTTCACGAGCATCAGATACGGTTTATGGAAGCCTTTGAACAGCAGGACGGAATCAGCTTTCTTTTAATCTATTTCACTCATCGAAATGAGTATTATTATTTGAGATTTTCAGAGCTTCTTCGATTCTGGTCACGAATGGAGGAAGGAAAGCAAAAGAATTTTAAATATGAAGAATTGAATCCAAAGTATTTTCTGAGATCGGTCGGGAATATACAGATTCATTATCTTGAGGGCTTGCAAAAAGATTTAGAAGAGCGTAACATTGACAAATAGAATGCTATCGTGTATGATAGACAAAGTGTTTTAACGAATTAGCACTTTAATTCGATAAAGTGATGGTAAGATATATGGAGAGGATAAGATCATGTTAGAGAAACTATTACATACTCCGGAGGGAGTCCGGGATATTTATGACAGTGAATGCCGTACGAAAATGGCGATAGAACAGAAGCTTCAATCGGTATTTCAATCCTACGGATATCGTAAAATCCAGACACCGACGTTTGAATTTTTTGATGTTTTTAATCAGGAGAGAGGCTCGGTTCATTCAAATGAAATGTATAAGTTTTTTGACCGTGAAAATAACACATTGGTGTTGCGGCCGGATATGACTCCTTCTATTGCAAGATGTGTGGCACAGTATTATGCAGAAGAGAAGGAACCGATTCGTTTGTATTACAACGGAAATACCTTTTTAAACAATTCCCGTTACCAGGGAAAATTAAAGGAATTAACACATCTTGGTGCGGAATTGATTTTAGATGGTGATGCGGATGCAGATGCGGAAATCCTGGCCATGGTGATTGAAGGCTTGTTGGCAACCGGACTGAAAGAGTTTCAGATTGTTGTTGGTGAGGTCGGTTTCTTTAAGGGTATTGTGGAAGCTGCCGGTATTTCAGAAGAGCACGAAGAGGCTCTACGACAGGCTATTGAGACGAAGAATTATTTTGCATTGACGAACGTCTTAGATGAGATGGACATGGATGAGAACACCAGAAAGATTTTAATGGAATTCCAGGATTATTATGGAGGTTTGGAATTATTAGACCGGGCAAAAGGGTTGACGAAACAGCCACGTTCTATCGCTGCGATTGAACGGCTGCAGGCTGTTTACCGTAACTTATCCTATTATGGATACCAGAACTACATATCCTTCGATTTGGGGATGTTAAGTCAATACCATTATTATACAGGTATTATTTTTAAAGCGTATACCTATGGAACCGGTGATGCAATCGTGACCGGAGGTCGTTATGATAATTTATTAAAACAGTTTGGCAAAGATGCGCCATCCATTGGATTTACTTTTTTGATTGATGAATTAATGATGGCATTATCCGGTCAGAAGCTGATTCCGAAAACAGAGGATTCGAACACACTGATATTGTATTGTGACGAAAGCCGGGAGATGGCAATCCGGTTAGCCGGTATGTTCCGTAAACAGGGACTTGTGATAGAGCTGCTGTGCAAGCAGGAGGATAAGTCTTTGGAATACTATACAGCTTATGGAAAGACGCATCACATAGGTGGTATATTATATCTGGAAAACAAGGACGAGGTAACAGTGATGGGAATGGCGGATGACACAGTGAATCGCGTATCCATCGATGATATGATGAAGGGAATGAATGTATGAGATACTTAACATTTGCATTGGCAAAAGGACGACTGGCAAAGAAAACACTGGAACTGTTTGAACAGATTGGTATTACTTGTGACGAGATGAAGGATCCTCATACACGGAAACTGATTTTTGTAAACGAAGAATTGAAATTGCGTTTTTTCTTATCGAAGGCAAGTGATGTGCCGACCTATGTGGAGTATGGTGCTGCAGATATCGGTGTCGTTGGTGCTGATACTATTTTAGAAGAGGGCAGAAATCTGTATGAAGTGCTGGATCTGGGCTTCGGAAAATGTCGGATGTGTGTCTGTGGACCGTCATCCACCAGAGAGTATTTAGAGCATACGGAGCGCATTCGTGTTGCTTCGAAATACACAAATATTGCAAAAGATTATTTCTATAACAAGCGTCATCAGACAGTAGAATTGATCAAGTTAAATGGTTCCGTAGAACTGGCACCGATTGTAGGGTTGTCCGAGGTCATCGTCGATATTGTTGAGACAGGATCGACATTGAAAGAAAACGGATTAGAGGTTTTGGAAGAGGTTTGTCCATTGTCTGCCAAGATGGTAGTGAATCAGGTCAGTATGAAGATGGAACAGGAACGGATTCGCGAGTTGATTCAGAAGCTGCGTGATTTATTGGAAAAGGAGTCGGAAAAGTAGATGAGAACAGTAGCATTAACAAAAGAAACAGTAAAAGATATTTTGAGTGATTTATTGAAGAGAAGTCCGGGCCAGTACGGCACGTATGCAGATGCAGTGCAGAGCATAGTCGATACGGTCAGAGATCAGGGCGATGCAGCGTTGTTTTCTTATACCAAACAGTTCGATGGTGTGGAGATGTCTGCAGAGAAACTATTAGTGACCGAGGAAGAAATCGCTCAGGCATATGAATCCGTGGATGAGGAATTAATTACAATTATTCGGAAGTCTCTGGTTAATATCCGTGATTTTCATGAAAAACAAAAGCAAAACAGCTGGTTTGACGCAAAACCGGACGGTTCTATCTTAGGACAAAAGGTGACTGCGCTTAGCCGTGTTGGCGTCTATGTGCCGGGAGGAAAAGCGGTTTATCCATCTTCCGTATTGATGAATATTGTCCCTGCACAGGTCGCAGGTGTGGAAGAAATCATTATGGTAACCCCGCCGGGAAAAGATGGAAAGGTGAATCCGACAACGTTAGTTGCAGCAAAGGAAGCCGGAGCAACGAAAGTATATAAAGTAGGTGGAGCACAGGCGATAGCGGCACTTGCTTATGGTACGGAGTCGATTCCAAAGGTGGATAAGATTGTCGGACCGGGGAATATTTATGTAGCACTGGCAAAAAAAGCGGTTTATGGACATGTAAGCATTGATTCGATTGCAGGACCAAGTGAGATTCTGGTACTGGCAGATGAAACAGCAAATCCCCGTTTTGTTGCAGCCGATCTGCTGTCGCAGGCAGAGCATGACGAGTTGGCAAGTGCGATTCTGGTTACCACCAGCCGTGAATTGGCAGATGCAGTATCCGAAGAAGTAGATGCATTTGTACAGCAGCTGTCAAGAAAAGAGATATTAAAGAAATCACTTGAGAATTATGGCTATATTTTAATTGCAGACACTATGGATGAGGCGATTGAGGTAACAAATGAGATTGCTTCCGAACATCTGGAAATCGTGACGAAGAATCCGTTTGAAACAATGACAAAGATAAAAAATGCAGGAGCAATTTTTATTGGAGAATATTCATCGGAGCCATTGGGAGATTATTTTGCAGGACCGAATCATGTGTTGCCGACGAATGGAACCGCTAAATTTTTCTCTGCATTAAGTGTAGATGATTTTATCAAGAAATCAAGTATTATTTATTATTCGAAAGAGGCATTAGAGCCGGTTCATAAGGATATTATACAGTTTGCAGAATCTGAACAGCTGACGGCTCATGCCAATTCGATCCGCGTACGCTTTGAGAACCAGGAGTAGGAGGTACAAAAAATGTCACAAAGAAAAGCTGCTATTGAGAGAAATACTGCAGAAACCCGGATTGCATTACGTTTGAATATCGATGGAAACGGAACAGCAGAAGTGAAAACCGGAATTGGTTTTCTGGATCACATGTTAACAAATTTTGCGAGACATGGTTTCTTTGATATCGTTGCGGATGTAACAGGAGATTTGGAGGTTGATACTCATCACACCGTGGAAGACCTGGGAATCGTATTAGGTCAGGCTGTGAAAGAAGCTATCGGTGATAAAGCAGGCATTAAACGGTATGGCTCGTTTATTCTGCCTATGGATGAGACCTTGATGCTTTGTTCCCTGGATTTGTGTGGTCGTCCGTACCTGAATTTTGATGTGGATTTCACTGTGGAACGTGTCGGAGAATTTGAAACGGAAATGGTAAGAGAATTCTTTTATGCGGTATCTTATAGCGCAGGAATGAATCTTCATATCAAACAGTTGAGTGGTGGGAATAATCATCATATGATTGAGGCAATCTTCAAAGCGTTTGCGAAAGCCCTGGATATTGCTACGATGACAGAGGAACGATGTACGGGAGTCTTATCAACAAAAGGCAGTTTGTAGAAACAGGAGTACGAGATGAAAGCAGAATTATCCTTTTCACAGTTTAAATGTAACAGCGATGGATTAATACCGGTGATTGTTCAGGAAGCAGAGACGAAGGACGTGTTGATGCTTGCCTATATGAACGAGGAAGCATATGAGAAAACCGTTCAGACAGGGAAAATGACATATTACAGCCGGTCGAGACAGAAACTTTGGTTGAAGGGAGAAACATCAGGACATTTCCAATATCTGCACGAACTTCGTCTTGATTGTGACAATGACACGATTCTTGCAGTGGTGACACAAGAAGGCGCTGCATGTCATACAGGCGCTCACTCCTGCTTTTTCCAATCACTGGCAAAGTAAAAAAGCTGCTGTGACGGAAGATCCGTCACGGCAGCTTTTTTCATAGTTCGTAAATTAGAAGATTGATCCGCCACCACAGCAGCAGGATAAGATTAAAATAAGTGGAATGATGTCACTGCATCCGCAATTGTGTTCATCGCCCATGTGACCGTTGCAGCAGCAAAGAAGGATCAGAATCCAGATCCAGTTAGAGGAACCTCCTCCAAAGAATCCACATTCGTCGTTGCATGTGCCGCAGTGTGTAGCTGCTAAATCGCTCATATATAAGCCTCCTAAATTCTTTTACAGTTCATATTATGCACTGATTTCAAAAAGTTGCGTAAAATTTCACACTGTGTTATAATGATGAGAAATTGATTTTTGGAGGAACAGGAATGATAACTTTATACAATAGTGGTGCCTATCTTTTAGGTGGTAAAGAAATCATTGCAGATGACGCTGATGGAAGAGCAAAGCTTGCAGCAAAGCTCGGAGCAGAGCCGGATGCAAAAGAAGCAGCTAAGAACACCATGGCATATGGTATTTTAGAAGCACATAATACATCAGGAAATATGGAAAAGCTTCAGATTAAATTTGATAAACTGACTTCCCATGACATTACCTTTGTTGGTATTATTCAGACAGCGCGTGCCAGCGGACTTGAGAAATTCCCAATTCCATATGTATTGACGAATTGTCATAACAGTTTGTGTGCTGTTGGCGGTACGATTAATGAAGATGACCATATGTTTGGCCTTTCTTGTGCAAAGAAGTATGGTGGAATGTATGTTCCTCCTCATCAGGCAGTGATTCATCAGTTCGCGCGCGAGATGCTAGCAGCTGGTGGTGCTATGATTCTTGGTTCCGATAGTCATACCCGTTATGGTGCATTAGGTACGATGGCGGTAGGTGAAGGCGGACCGGAAATCGTGAAGCAGTTGTTATCCAAAACATATGATATTAATATGCCGGGCGTTGTTGGTGTGTACTTAACAGGCAAACCGCAGTCGGGTGTTGGTCCTCAGGACGTGGCACTGGCGATTATTGGTGCAGTATTTGCCAATGGATATGTTAACAACAAAGTCATGGAGTTTGT
The DNA here is from genome assembly GCA_051878935.1 of Lachnospiraceae bacterium. GTDB lineage: Bacteria > Bacillota > Clostridia > Lachnospirales > Lachnospiraceae > CANQDT01. The sequence continues at coordinate 50,588 of JBJELB010000043.1, forward strand.
TGGCGATGGTATCGCAAACTTAACACCGGATTTCCGTATTGGAATTGATGTTATGACGACGGAAACAACATGTCTTTCTTCTATCTGGAAAACAGATGATCAGATTAAGGATTTCTATGCAATCCACGGAAGACCGGAAGATTATAAAGAATTAAATCCTGGTGATGTAACTTACTATGATGGTATGATTTATGTAGATTTAAGTAAGATTAAACCTATGATTGCCATGCCATTCCATCCGAGCAATGTATACACGATTGAAGAACTGAATGCGAATCTGGAGGATATCTTAGCAGATGTTGAAAAGAAAGCGTTAGTCAGCTTGGATAATAACAAAGTGAAGTTCTCTTTAAGAGATAAGATTCGTGATGGAAAGTTATATGTAGAGCAGGGTGTTATCGCTGGTTGTGCCGGAGGAGGATTTGAGAATATCTGCGATGCGGCTGATATCTTACGCGGTAATAACATTGGTTCTGATGAATTTACCTTAAGTGTATATCCGGCCAGCCAGCCAATCTTTATGGAATTAGTAAAGAATGGTGTTGCAGCTGATTTGATGGCATCCGGTGCGGTATTACGTACTGCATTCTGCGGTCCTTGCTTTGGTGCAGGAGATGTACCGGCTAATAATGGCCTTAGCGTCCGTCACTCTACAAGAAACTTCCCGAACCGTGAAGGATCAAAAGTAACAAATGGACAGATTGCCTCTGTAGCATTAATGGATGCCCGTTCTATCGCTGCAACTGCGGCAAATAAGGGTTACTTAACAGCGGCAACGGACATCGATGTGAATTATGCAAAACCAAAATATTTCTTTGATAAGACAATCTATGAGAATCGTGTTTATAATGGATTACATCATCCTCAACCTGAGGTAGATATTAAATTTGGCCCGAACATTGTTGACTGGCCTGCGATGTCACCTCTTACAGATAACCTGATCTTAAAAGTGGTATCTGAGATTCATGATCCGGTTACAACGACCGATGAGTTGATTCCATCCGGTGAGACATCCTCGTATCGTTCCAATCCGTTAGGTCTGGCTGAGTTTACGCTTTCCAGAAAAGATCCTGCATATGTTGGGCGTGCCAAAGAGATTCAGTTAGCAGAGAAAGCAAGATGTGCAGGTCAGAATCCTGAAGAGGCGGTATCGGAACTCACCAGAGTATATGAAACAATTAGCAAACATGTTGATCATCTGGATAAAGAAACGACAGGAATCGGCAGTACCATTTTTGCAGTAAAGCCGGGGGATGGTTCTGCACGTGAACAGGCAGCGTCCTGTCAAAAAGTATTAGGCGGCTGGGCGAATATCGCAAATGAGTATGCTACAAAACGTTATCGTTCCAACTTAATTAACTGGGGTATGCTGCCATTCATTATCAAAGGAGAATTGCCGTTTAAGAATGGCGATTACCTGTATATCCCGAATATTTCAGAAGCGATTGCAGATAAGAAGGATGTCATTAAAGCATATGTAGTGAATGATACATTTACAGAGTTTGATCTGACGGTAGGAGAACTAACGGATGATGAGAGAGCAATTATCTTAAAGGGATGTCTGATCAACTATAATAGAAACGAATAATACGTATCAGATGAAAGGGTTGCCTTAATTGGTAGCCCTTTTTTCAAAAGTGCGCCTAGCGGCGCACGTTTCCAACAGGTGCAAGTCCTGAATCCGCCCGGTAGTGGGAAGGATATAGCCGAA
>JBJELB010000044.1:0-2370 GCA_051878935.1 Lachnospiraceae bacterium
ACTCGGCAGTCACATCAACATATACTTTACTGCTTTCCATGTCTACCTCCTGTTTGACTTACATATCTCCGGGTCTAAGTTCACCAAAACATCATTAACCTTGCGATGCTGAGGATTCTTAATATTGAACCTGCATGATTGCTTAATAATATGGTCTAATGCCATCTGCCACACCTCCTATGCCAACTTTTTCATCTTTCTAATTGCCATCATAGCCAACTGTTCATAGCCCTTGGCATTTGCCTTAACATCCAGAATATAAGTAATATTGCTCTGCGAAAGCCCTCCAAACAACTTCATTACTGATGCCCCGCCTCCTACAAATACAATGGGTGTTGTAGATAAGTTGTATCCATACTCTCTGATTGAGTTATACACCTTCTCACAAAAAGCTTCGATTTCTGCTTTCGCAATGTCGTAATACTTTCTGTCAATCTCACACCTGCCAAATCTCATAATATCCTGAATAAAAGACTCATCCAGTTCACCATTTAACTGTCTTACACACTGCTCGTTAATGGTTCTCATACAGGTTATCAGTCCCTTCGGAATGGTTACGCATTTTGATTCGTCCGGAACCTTATCTACAACCGGCATAATATCAATCGTCCATGACCCGATATCCACTATCAAGGTTTTCTTATTGAAAGTCTGAAGCTTATCCGCAACTGCCGCATAACATTGTGGAAATACTGCAACATTTTCAATTACCACATGATACTTAATATTCTCAAACAGAAACTCGATATCCTTTTCCGCTGTAAGATACTTTACAAAGTCAGATTTCTCACTGCCAAATCGTGTCAGTGGCAATCCTACCGCCAAGAACACCTTTGCTTCACATAAGCCCCTTCGTCTTAATTCCTTCGCAACCGCAGCCAGAGTTAACAGATAAAATGTATCGTCCTCTGTCTTTGTGCTTTTTACTTCCTGTCTGTTGCCCCCGACCTTGTAATATCTTCCTTTATACTCAAGAACGCCATCAAATAATGCCGGCTCAGTTGTAATTTCCTTCACACCGGTAACGAATACCTGCGACGAGGTTTTTATATTACTCCAGCCGTGGTCAATACCAATTACTTCGATTTTGTTATTCATCGTCTGCTTCCTCCTTTTCAATCTAAATCTGAATTTCATTACTGCCTCTACTTTCCAAGGATTTTCTTCATACAAGGAAAGCAATATCCGCTACCTTTGTTATAAGGACATCCATCGCATTCACTCGCCGGTTTCTTAATCTCAGGTTTTTTCTTTTCCCGATAGCACTTATTATTGATGCAACTGTTATTATTTCCCCAGAAGTATTTGCATTTCATACAATCCTTAAGATCCCTCTCAAGTTTCTCTTCTGCTGACAACTTATGCTTATGCCGTCTGCTGAACTTTCTTTGAACCACTCCCATCCTGACTCTCCTCTCCAAGAAGAAAAGTCTGATAGAATTCCTCAATCCGTTTATCTGCATCACCTGCAGCTTTAGCAAGAGACCATATCATCAGTAAACCTAATAAAGCAAATGCTATTGAAATAATTTCTATCATGTCTACATCCTCCTTATATTTCCTGCTAAAACAAGTTCAGTCAGGACAGCTTCTTAGAAGCATGTAGGTGTACTCTGGTTCATCTGAACCCCTCTATCGCCCGTACACATGGGAATTGCAGGCAAGCCACTTTCGTGCTCACGACGCTCTTTCAAATAAGAACTATCTCCTCTTCTGCCATTGTGAGGATTAGGGCTGTGCCCCTTATGGGTTATTATCCTTCCGCAACATCCTTATTCCTCTTACCAGATTCATAACCAACTCCTCGTTCTTCGCTTCTCAGTCCATCGAACTACTAATGTGAAAGTTGTGTTTGTTTATCCTCAAGGTGAATGCCCCAGAATTTTCACTTTACTCTCTTGAGTACCGCATTATTGCGGACCTGCAATTGATATTCAGTTTTTGTCCGTTTTCTTCGGACACACATATCATAAACCAGAAGAAAATATTTGGATATGGACTGGTTTGGTGTATTTTCTCAATATCACACCAAAAACTGGTGTTTTTATTTTTTTAGCTTAGTTTTATCTACTATGTACTTAGGCAATGGCACCGGATTCTCTTTGAACTGCTCCAGGTATGCCTCAAATATTTCTGTATTTATCAGTGCAGTATTTCCAACCTTATAAACAGCCCCTGCTTTCTTTGCCATTTCCATAATATGACTTCTGCTTATTCCATACACTGCCTGCCCTTCAGCTGCATTCACAAACTTTTTAAACACTTCTTTTGTGTCTGAATATGATTTATAAGAATATCCCATACCTTAATCCTCCTTCCATAACGGATGCTTCATTTCCACAGGCTTTTCTCTGAATTGCTCCATATACT
>JBJELB010000045.1:0-2368 GCA_051878935.1 Lachnospiraceae bacterium
TGTTAGAGCCCGCTGAAAACAGCCACTACGAGCTCAGTTAAATTGACCAATATGGGTTCAAATATAAAAGCCATTACCAAGTATTCATTTTTTCTTTAAACTAGGATTAGAACCAATCACCCTAGGAAAGGAGAATAATGAATAAAAATAGTGGTAATGACTTGTACATAGAAATAATAGCACAGGCCATAGAAGAAATGAAAGAGGTTCAGGGAGAGTCTTTTTCGCTTGAAAATGTAAACCTTGCTGAACTTGAACGCCGTACTGGGATAACGAGAGCCAGACTTCGGAGAATGAAGGCTAATGGATTCAAATCCGTACCGCATGGCCGTAGCGGTCAAAAGGCAGACTATACCGTTTTGAGCGGATACACTTCTACACTTGACAGCCTGTTGAAAATCGGGGTGACCAATTCAGTTGTTTGCCTCGACCGACTGAACGAAATGGGATATACAGGTAGTTTGTCCACAGTAAAGAGATATATCGCAGCTCACAAGTATCTGGTTCCTGCGAAAAGGCAGCAGGTCAATCCGCAGGGAAACCGAGGCCGTCGTTACAGGACAGGACCGGGCGAGGCTTACCAGATGGACTGGGGGTTTACATGGGTCACAAATCCGAACGGTAATGAGTATAAAGTCGCCTGTTTCGCAATGATATGTCATCACTGCGGAAAGATGTACATTGAATTCTTTCCCAATGCCAAACAGGAAAATCTGTTCATAGGGATGATTCATGGATTTTACATGATGGGTGTTCCCAAGTACATATTGACCGATAACATGAAAAGTGTCGTCACAAAACGAGACTTCGAAGGGCATCCTGTATGGCAGAAGGATTATGAATCCTTTATGAATACAGTCGGATTCAGAACCAAGCTCTGCAAGCCGAGACATCCGTTTACGAAAGGTAAAGTTGAAAGGCTGATGCGATTCGTAAAGGATAACTTTTTGGCTGGAAGATTGTTCTGGAACATAACGGATTTGAATGAGCAGGCTCTGATGTGGTGTGACAAGCAAAACACCAAATACCAAAAGTCAATTGATGACATACCGGATTTCCTGCATTCATCGAAGTGCTCTGAGATGGTACTGCCGTTAAGAGAAACTCGTGAAATATTGTTCTACCTGTTTCCGGCTCGTAAGATATCTTTTGATGGATTCATCTGCTATGAAGGACGCAGATTCGGTGTTCCATACAGCTATACAGGCAAGATTGCCCGTGTAAGCAGAAAAGAATATACCCTGTACATATACTCGGCAGATCTCAAGGAAATACTGGTGACACATGATGTTACATGGAGCAGACTGGATAGCTACTGTGCGGACCAGTTCGCGGAGGCATCTATGCCGGAGGAACTTCCGACAGCGCCTGTGACTACACGTATTCAAATGATTGATAAACCGAAAAGCGACATTGGTTTCGACAGATTCAATTTTGACGAGGAGGTAATTCTATGATAGAGCTTCCTTTCGGCGAATTGGAATCGACGATTAAGATACTGAAACTTGATCTGGATGAACTGGAACTTACAAATCTGGCAGAAGAACGTGGTTACAGCACAGAACAGATGCATGCGGTAGATGAAGTGCTGCAGTATCTAAAAGAAAAGAAGATACGCAATACCATAGAAATGTATCTGAGAACAAGCAGGCTGCCTCTTAAATCTCCAAAGACATTCGAAAACTTTGACTTTGGAGCCATAAATGGGAAACACGTGGACAGGCTTAAGGCACTGCCGTCTCTAACAGCCATTCGTTCTCACAGGAACATTGCATTCATAGGTCCTCCGGGAACAGGAAAGACCCATTTGGCACAGGCCTATGGATATGAGTGCTGTCAGAATGGACTCAAAACATATTTCATAAAGATGTCTGAACTGAGGGATAAGTTCACAACTGCCAGGCGAAACGGCAAGGAAGCGTCGTGTCTGAACGGACTCATTCGTCCGGCATGCCTAATAATTGATGAAGTTGGTCACTGTGAATTCGACAAGGAGAATACCAGATTGTTCTTCGATATGATTGACAGAAGATACAATCGTGAAGGCACGAACAACATCATCTTTACAAGCAACAAAGCTCCATCTCTTTGGAAACAGAATTTCAGTGATGATGATGATCTGCTTTGTGCACTGGACAGGATATTCGATGATGCAACCGTGTTCAATATTCGCGGAGACAGTTTTAGAGGAAAAAGGCTCGAAAACATAGCGCTTAAAACCTGTAAAGTGAGCTCCTCAGATTGAACCGAGTAGAAAGAAACGAAATCTGATTAAGTAGTTTAGTTCGGGGTGATTGGTTCTTTTAAATGAACTGAGATTGGCTAATTTAACTGAGCCCATAGTGGTTGAATATTCTGGGCTCTAACA
>JBJELB010000046.1:0-2350 GCA_051878935.1 Lachnospiraceae bacterium
GCCGAGCTTGAGCTCGACGACCTGAATGGCCTGTTCATGCGTGACATCATCCGCGAGGAGGTGCAGCCCGATGATCCGCGCCTACGATAAGGAATACCTCGACGATGCCATGAGCTGTCTGGGCGAAGCGATGGATTATGCCTCGCAGGCGTGCGGGATGGACATGGACGATTTTCTGGAGTTGTTCATTGTGAGCGGTATGGCCGATCAGTTTGCCGTAGGCGTGCCTAGGGTCGTCTCCGGCATGTCAGGAACGGAGCTGGTCATGGTGGTGCTTAGCAAGGCTGGAATGGAATGCACATTTCCTGCGCCGCGAATCGACTATGACTGCTCCGCTGCGTATTGGTGTGGTTGGATTCTGACGTACTATCAGTGGTATACCCTTCGCAGCTTTCGCGAGATTCATCAATTCATCACCATGCGGGACATTGAGAAGTTATACCCGACGCTGCACGAGGCTTCGGAGCAGAAATTCGTAGATACCGTCAACCGAATCATCCAAAAGAAAAATCCGCCGACCCGTATACAGGTACAGCGGAAGATATGCGGTTATACACAGCGGGAGTTGGCTGAAAAGGCAGGCGTTAATCTGCGTACGCTTCAGCAGTATGAGAACCGTTCAAAGGACATTGGCAAGGCCGCAGGCATTACTCTGTTGGCGCTCTCGAGGGTGTTAGGATGTAGGATGGAGGAATTGCTGGAATACAATGACAGAGTAGAGCAAACGCCATAAGCAGGAAATAGAACAGGACATGCATAATAGAAGCAAAAGAAAGGAAAGGTGGACTATGCGCCGCAATTATTCTCAGATACAGAAAGATATGACTATGAACGGCCTGTTTTCTGAGTATCTCCCACCTTGTTTTCATATGAATCAAACGGCTTTATGCTCTGTACCGTCAGAGAATTGTGATTTAATTGCACCGGTATGCTTTTCAATGAGTCGATTCGCGGGTAATGGGGCTCGGCGAAACATTTTTATTCCCGAGGTGGGTTCATATGTGGTTTTGCAGAATTATATCCGGCAAGAAAATATACTTCAAGAGTTAATTCAATTCACCGAACAACATAATGATTCTGTTTCCTATTCTCCCATTTTGGACGATCAGGGAGCTATTGTGATGCACGAACAGGCTTATGAATGTATATCGGAGAATGACGGGAGCAACAAGTCAAATTATGTTGAGAATGTTGCTCACAAGCTAATCAAAGCTTCAGGAGCAACTAAGGTGCTAAAGCTGGACATTGCAAACTGTTTTTCAAGCTTCTATATGCATATGGTGCCTGCTATCATACTTGGCATTGAAGTTGCTGAAACAGAATATGCCAAAGTATTGCAAAAAATGGAACAGGCAGCCATTAATCCTGTCTATTTGAAATATGAAAAACTCGATAGGATCATCCGGCAACAGAATTTGAATCGTACAAATGGCCTTTTGATCGGGCCTTTGTTCTCCAGGGTTGTAATGGAGGCTTTGCTTACACGAATAGATATTGATTTGGGAAATGACGACTTAAAATACTCTCGTTATGTCGATGATTATGAAGTCTATCTATGGAATGAAGACCCTGATGAGGTTATCAGTAAGTTTACCAGAGTGTTGAAGCGTTACGGTCTTTCCCTCAATTATGAAAAAACCGAACTTGTCGATTTCCCGTATTACGTTGTTGAGAATCTGAGTAAAATATTTCATGATAGCTCCGCGGAAGCATTGAAGACAGATGAATTAATGCGGCTTTTTAATACCTTTCTAAAGATGGAAAAAACAGGAACAAAAGGCGCGATAAGGTATCTGCTTAAGTCTATCGAAAAAGAACCGATTCGGACTGAGAATCCTGCGCTATATAAAGCATATCTGATGAATATACTGGCGAATGATGAACGGTCGTTAGTAAAAGCATGTTCCATTTTGATTATGAATAATACTGAATCACCACTTACGAAGCAGGATGTCGTAATCATTCAAAAACTAATCGAGAAACACATGTCGTTCGGTCATGATTTGGAAGCTATCTGGCTGGTGTATCTTCTGTTGGAAACAGATAACCTGTCAGATTCTGTGGTCCAGATGATCGAAAAAGGTACCAATGAACTTGCTCAAGCGCTTTTGCTGCGGAAGGGAAAACTATGTTCAGACCAGATCCAAACGATTGCTGAGAAAGCTGTATCGTGGATTCTGCTGTATGAGCTCTATGCTATTGATGCAATTGATGAGTCAAGGTTTATCCAAAAACTTGGACTCGTGCACAATCTAGACATGTATAAAAAAATAAAGCACAAGGATCACCACTTTAGAGCCTGTGAAGAAAAGTCTGTAAATAGGTGAAAAGCGAGGCCTTCTGTGATAAG
>JBJELB010000047.1:0-2324 GCA_051878935.1 Lachnospiraceae bacterium
CGGATAATGTGAAGGCTGAATATAAGGCATATCTGCAGGATGTGCTTGAGAATTATTGATAGGTTATAGGTGAGATTATGGTTGAAATATCAAAACGTGATTGGAAATTGTTCCGTGAGAAACTTCCTGGTTGGCAGGAAAGTTATATGGAACGTTTATGCAAGGAATATGTAGAGCTGCTGACCTGTGATAAGAAGGGTTCTGAACGATTCTGGGCACTGGAAGAGCGTATCAAAAAAGATCGCAAAGCTCCTGGCGTTATTTTATCTGTCAGCAAATCAGATATGCTGATCGATCTCGTTCGGTTGGTTCAGGATGAGGTGATTGGTCTTGAGGATCTGTCTGATTTTAGTGAGGACGTGCAGGAGAGAGTGAAATTCATGGTGCAGCGCTGGTAATGTGAATGTGGTAAAATATGCATTTTCGGGTCTTCATATAACCTGGAAATGCATTTCTTTGATGACTAAAAGGTAAGGTTGACACGTTAACTGCTCGGCCGTATACTGATATCATAAATAAAAGGTAGGCCACCTAAAATACATGAAGGAGGTCCTGATATATGGATGAGTTATATCAGCAGATTATTGATAGTTATAAAGAGACGGGTTCTGTAAAGAAGACAGCAGAAGAGCTTGGGACATATCCGATCAAAGTACGAAGAGTTCTGATTACGGAGGGACTGTGGCACAGCAAAACCAGTAATCAGGTTGCAGAGCTGCTTGCTCTGGGCAAAAGTGTAGCTGAAATAGCAGAGGAGCTTGTTATATCAGAGAAGAATGTTCAGTCTTATATGCCCTATTCCCGTGGGCAGTATGGAGGGGAAGACAGAAGCAACGAAGCGATTCGAAGTGAGGAATATAGAGGACGGATGCAGCAGGCAGCTAAAAATCAGGTTACCAATACAGAAGCACGTTCAAAAAAGAAAGAGGATGATATTCAGGAGCAGCGGCGCCTTCTTGAAGAATTAAGAGCTGAAAAAGAGCGATTACTGAAAGAGAAAAAAGAATTCTGGGACATGATCGAAGCAGAGATGAAGCGGATTCCTATGGCAATGCAGCTTCATCTGGAACTGGACCTGGGATATTTCGCAGATGAACATAAGGAAGTTCTTAGAAGATACGGAAGAATGAAGGATGGAATTACCAGAGATTTTATTGTTCCGGGTAATATGACACTGCATGGTCTTCATTATGCAATCATGAAAGCTTTTGGATGGCAAAACAGCCACCTTCATAGCTATGTTCCATATGAGGATGAATTCAAAAAAATGACAGATGGGGGATTGGTAAAAGAGTGGACCCGTCAGGTTGGTATGTATTTTCGTTTTCCAAGTGAGAATTATGAAGATATATATTGGGACGATGATTATGAGGAAGGTGAAAGCTTTAAGACCTGGCTGAAATCCAAGTATTGTGGACCATACTCCTATGAAGGCGTGGGAGAGCATTACATTCCTGCACAGATTGAAGTAGACAGATTCCGAAAGGACTGGCCTGCTATTCAGAAGAAAACAACAGATCAGAGAACGTGGAATGTCTACATGGAAGGTCAGTGTGAGGAAATGCTGGAACGCCTGATGCTTTGGACTGTACTAAAAACACCGGCTGAACAGGGAGATTGGGATTCATGGAAACAGGAGAAAGAGGCCGCCCTGAAACAAGTTGAGAAAAAACGTAAGGACATTATCAAAAAATACAGACAGCTGACAGCCCGTATGGACCAGATCGTTGAAGAGGCAGGAACGCATTTTGACGAAGAAGGAAATCCGACGATCGACATGGTTCCATATTTCCGGGAGATGGAGGAACTGGACCGTGAATTGGAAATGCTGTGTATTGAATATAATCCTGAACCAATTCCGGCATTATCTGCATTGTGTTATCGATATGACTATGGCGATGGGTGGGAGATTAAAATCACCTGCACCAATGCCTGGTACGACAAAACCGTTTATGCCAGGGATGAAGAAGGCGATATGCTTCATGATAAAAATGGATTCGTTCCTGAGAAAGCTTTGTTTGTAGATGCCTTTGGTCAGCAAATAGACGGAGAGTTTCTGGACAAGTTGAGAGAGATTCAGCGTAAGGAAAAACCAATCTGCATTGCCTGGGATGGAATGAGTCTTGTGGATGATGTTGGTGGTGTTGGAGGTTTTTGCGAATTCCTTGAGACGATTAACGGTGATGATCCGGAAGAGAAGAAAAGCTATAAAACATGGGCAAGGAGTCTGGGATGGACTGGACGCATGCCAAAACCGGAAAACATGCTGTAGCTGTCGGGATTTTTGCACATTGCTTTATGCTACATTTTAGGAGCAGACGGGG
>JBJELB010000048.1:0-11943 GCA_051878935.1 Lachnospiraceae bacterium
CTGCAACTACAACACCTGCTGCTGCAGATACACCAAATTCTTCTTCACATGCTTTTACTAAGTCATTTAACTCTAATACAGTTAAACCTTTGATTACTTCAATAATTTCTTGAGTTGTCATTTTAACTTCCTCCATTTTGTTTTTATTTTTCTTAATTATTCTGCTGCCTGCTCGCCATTTTTCTCAGCGATCTGTTTAATAACACGAGCAAAGTTTGTGATTGGAGACTGCATACTTCCAAGTAATTTGGAAAGTAATACTTCTCTTGATGGAATACTTGCTAATGCCTTTACTCCATCCACATCGTAATAAGTACCTTCTACGACTGCTGCTTTAACTTCTAACGCTGGAGCTTCTTTTGCAAAATCTACAATGATTCTTGCAGGAGCTGTAACGTCATCGCTTGAAAGAGCAATTGCTGTAGGTCCTTCTAACTGGGAAGCCATTTCTGCGTATTCGCTTCCGTCGATTGCACGTTTAATTAATGTGTTCTTATATACCTTGTAGACAACACCGGCTTCTCTTAATTTTTTACGAAGTTGTGTATCCTGTTCTACTGTAAGTCCACGATAATCAACTGCAACCATTGCTTTCGCATCCTTTAAAAGGCCTTGAATCTCTTCAACGATTGGTTGTTTTAATTCTACTTTAGCCACGTTAGGTGCACCTCCTTGTATTATTTAAGCTTACGCTTAGGATGTACGGCCAAACACGGTGGGTTACCACATTAATAAAAATCCCTCAGTCAAAGACTGAGGGATTCATCGATACTAAATCAATTTCTAATCGTATCTCCTCGGTAGGCGTTATCTCCTTATGCCTTACGGCACCTACTGTCTTCGGCAGTTCGTACCGTTGCAATATATCACACTGCCATACGCTCTGTCAAGAGAAAATTTTATTTTGTAATCCAATCAATGACTGTTGTATCTTTTTCTACCGTAATCTTCACCAGTCTGGTTACACAATAATCTTCATAATCATATGTAACCAATACATGGTAAATACCATCCTGACCGTTCTTGGTATTCCAGGTATACGTATTTTTCTTGTAGGTTCCTGCTGAAGCTTTTCCATATCCCTTAACACTGATTTTCGCACCAGGTGCATCTGTCTTAAAGGTTACTTTCTCTCCTTCCGTCACCGTTACATTAGAAATCTCAGCAATCTCTTTTGCCTGTTTTCCACCAACATCAACCTGAATCGTCTTTGTTACCGGAGCTTCATGATACGCATCATAAGCCTGTGCCTTGAACATGTAAGAGCCGGCTTTTTCCGGTGTGAAGGCCATCTTTGCAGATGCTTTCTTCACTTTATCATAACCGTATACGGAGGTCTTTAAGGTATCTTTATCGACACATTTGAAATCTAATGCTTTTGTGTCACCAACAGCGATTGCCGGTTCTACGATTCCACCGGAAATGGCGATATCTTTGAACTCAGCGGTGTTACCTCCGGCATTGCCGCCCGTCATGGCAGCACCCACATACACCTTATCTCCCATCACAAAATCAATGATTGGTTTGGATGTCTTCTCAAATTTGCTACCATCAAGTGAGTATTCATAGCTGACTTTTCCGTCTTTTCTCGTCAATGTAAACCAAATTGGAACAGCTTTGTTGTTCATATCTCCGGCCCAGTAGCCCTTGACATTTACGCCCTGATCTGCACTGTGACTTACGAGCAGGATATTATTGTTATTCGGGAAATGACGTAATTCTACATAATTTCCCTTTTGGATATCCAGATTATCTGTAATAATGAGCGAGAAATAATCTTTGTCAGTTTTTGTATTCGCAAATTTGAGCAAGTTACCGGACAGCGTAAAGTCATCCGTAACTTCCTGGTAAACAAAATACTTGCTGCCATTGGTATTATTAGAATCACTCTTCGCCTGGATTTTTACAAGCTCACCATTCGCATCATAAGTTGCTTTTCCTGTTGCTCCATTTAATGCGATCTCCTGCCATTCATTGAGTGCTGCGCTTCCTGAACGGTTCTTGAATGCAGGAGCCTCGTTCACTGCATATCGGAATGTAACCACATTTTTCTTATCGCTTGCAGATACCTTGATTGTCTTTTTCGCTGATTTGGAGGTTAACTTATAACCATCAAATTTGTCTGCTTTCACAGTAATGCTTTTACCAACCACTGCATCCACATTTTCATATCCAAGCAAATTCTTTCCATTCACGTATTTGATGCTTACCTGCTTGGTATTTGCTTTCTTTAATACCTTGAGAACCAGGGTCTGTCCCGGTTTTGCTACGACAGAAATGTCATTGCCGTTTTTGCCTTCGTAAACCTTACCTGTTACCAGATCTTTCGCTTTCTTCACGCCAAAGGTCTCAACCTGATAACTCTTTCCAACCTGACCGTGTTTCTTGTCTGTTTTGGACTGATTCATCGCAATGACATAGCCGTCATATTCCGCCTGTGTAAATCCGTCAAAGCGTTTATGGGTATATGTCTCACCATTAACGGTTGTATCCTCAAACTCATAAGTGCCGCCCTTGTTAATGGCAACAACATTGGCAATGGTATCGCGTTTCTTGCCCTCTGTATAATGAATTCTTGCATATTCATTATATTTCCAGTCGTCACGGCGATAGTTAAATGTAACATTCATCTTTTTGCCATGATCTTTGAACACAACAACCTGACCGTCCCGATCCGACCATACAAAATCCGGATGTTCCTCTTCCAACGGCAGATAATCAGTTGGTTTCATTTCTTTTTTAGCAAGCTTCTGAACTTCCTTGAAGCTCTTCAGGATTTCCTGAGTTTGAAGGATTCCTGTATAAACATGCGGCGTTTTTCCCTCAATATCAGAACGGAGCGGATCATTATACGCCTGCTTATCCTCAATGTAACGGGTCATAATGCGAAGAGCGCCTTTACTGCCTAATTCTAAAGCAGAATATCCACCACAGATATAAAATGTCTTCTGTCCGTATCCGCTCTTTCTGGAGGATGCATAGGTCTCACTCAACAGAACCGGATATCCATTCGAATCTACACTTGGATAGATAAAATATTTCGCCGCTTCGTATGCCTGTTTTGCAAGCTTATTCAAACGCTTCGTAACGCTCTTATTAGAAGCATACTGACCAATCTCTGCATAACGGTTAATCTGTTTTAACAACAAGGCGCCATAGTCACCTGCCCAGCCACCATGGGAAGCTCCACCCTCCAGACCGAGACCCTGATAGGAGTACCACTTCTGTCCGTCAATCATCTCATCGAATTTGTACAGTAACTGTTGTGCATATTTTTTCGCCGGTTTTGATCGGTAAGCACCGTCCAGCTTACTCTTATCGGCAGCTGATTCTTCCAACAAACGAACAGCTTCATTGGCATCAAATGCAAAACCACCATCCTGGTTTGCTGTACCCGCTCTGGTCACCGGATTGTAATAATCGCCTTTTGTAGGATTTGCGAGATATTCGCGAATCTTAGCAAACATCTCCATATACCACTCACGACGGGATTTATTCATCTTACCGGTTAAATCGCCGTCGATAACTTCATCCAAATAATCTTCATAAAGTTTCTTAATCTCTTTATTCTTACCATCACGAATATAATGGTCTAACTCAATAAATGTCTGTGTCAAGTAGTCGGTACCCAATGCAAGCAACGGCCAGCGTTCTCCTGTTAAACGCTCTCCTGTACCATCATAATTTGCTCCAAGCCATTTTCCTTTATCTTCACCGGTTGCAAAATAACACCAACCGCCCTGTGCATCCTGGGAGCGGGCCACAAAGTCATAGAACTTAATAATTCTATCTAACAGTTCCGGATTCTGATAATAATCACCGGAGAACTGATTCATAAATGCATTTGCAAAAATGGTTGCTGAACCAAATACTTCCCAGTTCTGGAAGTTGATTGCGTTCATTGTTACTTTTCTGGACCATTCATCCTTGGTTCCCGAGAAGTCCTTTAAAGTCTCAAGCGGTGTATAGGTTACAACTGCTCCATCCAGGAAGTAGTTATTGTTATTTTTCATCTCGTTCCATTCATCACCATACAACTGCCATGACATCAGTTTTTCCATCATGTCATTGGTTTCTTTGGAAAGATATTCATACGCAGAGAGTTTCGAATCAACCGTCACCTTTTTCTGCTTTGGCGCTTTGCCTGTGAAATTATCACTCGGCTCATAATATGGCTCTGTATGAATTGCCGCGGAATAGATATATTTACTGTTCTGCGTCTGTGGTTTGTATACATTTGTTCCATAAGAATCCATCTTACCGCTTGCCTGAATACAAAGTGTTACTTTACCGTCAGCACTGACCAGTCCCTGCGGAATCATATAAGTACTGTAATAATAACGGCCTTCAAATGGAGCTCCATCATAAGTTGCATCATCTAATTCCGAATACTTCGTACCCGTCCAGGCCTTTAATACGCTGGTATCACCATCCGGTCCGTATAACAGAAGACATCCCCTTCCCTGTTGACTGCCGCTGATACGAACCGTCAGATAATTCTGCTTGGTCGGATCTGCTTTTAATGTAAACTGCATTTGGGAACGCTGTGCATTCTCGTCAGCCGGCGCCTTCATATAACGATAGGTTAAGCCGTCACCAATGCCCCCTCCTGTATACATTCCCTTTGCATTCTTCTTTTCTTTGGAAGCCTTTTTATCAATCCCCTTCACATCACAGCGTCCGGAATAATTATGGCTTTTCTCTGACTTTGCGTTACCAAAATAAATGGTATCAATCGCATTGCCTTGTTTCTTTTGTGCTGCTGACACTGTTTTCGTTACGGAAGCACTCTCTGCCGGGAAAACCCCTGCCGGAGTCATCGAAAACATCATAGTCGCTACCAGCACCATAGAAATAATTTTTTTCATATCCCCTTCTCCTTCTTATATAGATAGTTTTATTGTATCATCCCGAGTTTTTTCGGTCAATTCATGTTTCGAATTATGCGTTCTTATTTCAGCATGTTTTTCTCTCATTTTGTGCATATAAAAAGTGACTGCTACTATTATTCGTAACAGCCACTTTAATTCTATATTTGATATTGATATTAAACTAATTTTGCAGTGTTTAATTTTACACCAGGACCCATAGTAGATGTAAGAACTACACTTCTTAAGTACTGGCCCTTTGCTGCTGCAGGTTTAGCCTTAATAACAGCATCAATTAACGTCTGGAAGTTGTCCGCTAATTGTTCTTCTGTGAAAGAAGCTTTACCAACTGGCACGTGGATAATGTTGGTCTTATCTAAACGATACTCAATCTTACCAGCTTTGATGTCATTGACAGCTTTTGTTACATCCATAGTAACGGTACCGGCTTTTGGATTTGGCATCAGGCCCTTTGGTCCGAGTACGCGACCTAAACGACCTACAACACCCATCATATCCGGAGTTGCTACTACTACATCAAAATCAAACCATCCTTCGTTCTGGATTTTTGGAATTAAATCCTCACCACCAACGAAATCAGCGCCTGCTGCCTGTGCTTCATCTAATTTCTCGCCTTTTGCGAATACCAAAACACGAACAGTTTTACCGGTACCATGTGGTAATACTACCGCACCACGTACCTGCTGATCAGCATGACGGCTGTCAACACCTAAACGGATGTGAGCTTCTACTGTCTCATCGAATTTTGCGCTGGCAGATTTTTTAACTAATGCTACTGCTTCTGCTACATCATAAGTTGTTGCCTTATCAATAAGCTTTGCAGCTTCTACATATCTTTTTCCTTTTTTCATTTCATTAACCTCCTGTGGTAATATCGGGAGTGTTCCCTCCCACGTATTGTTCTACTCGAATTATTCTTCTACAGTGATACCCATACTGCGTGCTGTACCTGCGATCATGCTCATAGCTGCCTCAAGTGTAGCCGCATTTAAGTCTGGCATTTTAAGCTCAGCAATCTTCTGGATCTCTGCTTTAGAAATTGTTGCAACCTTTGTCTTGTTAGGTGTAGCAGAACCTGATTTAATGTTACATGCTTTTTTCAATAAAACAGCTGCTGGTGGAGTCTTTGTAATAAAACTAAAACTCTTATCCTGGTATACAGTGATAACAACAGGAATAATCATTCCATCTTTATCAGCTGTTCTTGCGTTGAATTCTTTTGTGAATTGAACGATATTTACACCATGCTGTCCAAGAGCCGGACCAACCGGTGGTGCTGGAGTTGCCTTTCCAGCTGGAATCTGTAATTTAATATATCCTGATACTTTCTTAGCCATGATAGCTTACCTCCTAAATTGTGGTATTTGCGGGATTTACCCTCCCACGGTCATAACGACCATTCACTGTTACATTTTTCTGATATCACTCATTGCAATCTCAACAGCAGTTGAACGGCCAAAGATTTCGACATCAATTGTAATGGCCTTGTTAGCACTGTCAACAGTTTTGATTACACCAACTGTTCCTTCCCAAGCACCTGATACAACTTTAATCTCATCACCAATTGCATAATCTGCACCGCCTTGACGGTTCTGGGTCACACCCAATGACTGAATCTCTTCCTCTGTTAAAGGAACCGGTTTTGAACCAGGTCCAACAAAGCCCGTTACTCCCCTGGTGTTACGCACAACATACCATGTATCATCATTCATAAACATATGAATCAATACATATCCCGGGAATAATTTCTTTGAAGAAATCACCTCTTCACCATTCTTCATCTCAGGGACATCAATCATAGGAACGGACACCTCAAGAATCTGATCTTCCAGATGTCTGTTTTCAATCGCTTTGTCGATATCTGCTTTTACTTTATTTTCATAGCCTGAATAGGTATGAACAACATACCATTTTGCTTCTGCCATAGTATCACCTTTCCCTTATTTGATAAAGAATCCCATTCCATACTGAATCAAGAAATCAATAATGGCAATAATGATTCCCAAAATAACAGAAATGATAACAACAACTGTTGTCTCTTTCACAACAGTCTTCTTGTCAGGCCAGAAAATCTTACCGAATTCACGTTTCAGTCCCTTAAACCAGTTCTTGAAACCTTTTTTTTCGGTTGTTGCTGATTCACTCATGCAAATAGCTCCTTTCGTGATTCACCTGATTACTTTGTTTCTTTGTGTAATGTGTGTTTCTTGCAGAAACGGCAATACTTCTTCGTTTCCATTCTGTCAGGATGTGTTTTCTTATCCTTTGTCATGTTGTAATTACGTTGTTTACAATCCGTACATGCCAATGTAATTTTTACGCGCACAACTTCCACCTCCGATTTAATTTAAATTTAGGCATAAAAAAAAGACCTCTTCCAGTGCTTTCCCACTATAACACACTCCCCGGTGTTTCGTCAATAAAAAAATTTTTATGCATAGAAGTTGTGATTTGCCTCCGCAAACTGCACCGGAACCCCGTCTACGCCGCCGCGCCCTCGTAGTATTCTTTTTTCTTGCACTGTTTTCAGATTTAAGAAAGATATCGCACTCCGCTTCTATCACGTTTGATTACGCGCCTTATGAGCCAACTTGTCAACCGGCTGTGTTTCATGTATCTTTTTTAGGTCGTTTGTAAACGCTGGCGGTTGACGCAAACAACTCAACGGCGTGTTTCGTGATATCCGCCGGAGTGCGTATCTTTCTAAAAATCTGCGTGTCAGCGAAAAAAGAATACTACGAGGGCGCGGCGGCGCAGACGGGATCCCGGTGTAATCGGCGGAGGCTTTCAAAACTTCTATGGCATAGTTAGAGTATTTATCAAAATAAATCAACTATATCGCACTCTAGTGTGCCCGCAAGCCGCACAAGGATATCCGTCTGCGCTTTATTGATATCCTTTGCTTTGCGCTCATATGCCCGAATTGTATTGATCGATACGCCGGATAAGTCAGCCAACTGCTCTTGTGTGATACCGCACCGTTTGCGTATCAATTTCAATTTGCTTTCCAACCGCTCAAAATGGGCATCCAATACTTCATAAGCTTTTTGAATATCCGCCTCATGGAGCATATCGTAAAGTCCTAGTAGATCCTCATAAGAAATCACTTCAAGGATTTCACGAAATGTACGACCGGAGTACCACTGGTACTGTGCCAGCACCCAACCTACCCAATATACATCGGTTCGTTCATAGGTTTCAATAACCGCAACATCCATTTGTTTTCCTGTCGTACACTCTATAACATCAGAAAAAAGTTCTATGCCACTTTTCCCAGCAATATATTTAGGATTTCCATTTTCAATCTGCTGTGCAACACCTGACTGAATAAAAAGCCACAGAAAGTCGCTCCCATCATATCCAAATTCAAGAACAGCATCATGCAACATATTCCCAACCCTTTTCGCAGCCTTACTCCGATATATGGAATTGTAAGCGTGGATCATCATTTTTCAGTTCCTCCCTAATAATATCTAGAACAAATACATCTTCTTTCAGTGCAACAAGACCTTTCTTCTGTTTTTGATAATCCTTCCGTGCCTCCTTATCTCTTTGTGCACGTTTGTAATAATATTCCTGATAATTAGCAATTTCATATTCCAAAAATTCAATCTGCCCAAATGCCTTCGGAGATATTAAGACAATCTGTTCACCAAGCGTACCAAGATGCATAGCCATATTCAGATCTCTAACTGAAATTGTATTATTGACAAAATCTTCCGCAAATGAAAAGTAGGAATCATCTGCCCGATAACCAATGATGATATCGACATCGGTTATGTCAGGCAAAAAGTGTTCCAGTAAATATTCACGCGCTGTGTTACCAACATTATTATTTATATCAAATTTTCGGTTCTGCAATAGAATAGCCATCCAGTTTAAGATATGAAAGGAACCTTTCGTAAGTTGCATTACATTTAATCCTTCTGTATGCAATATATACTTGTTTGAATAACCATCATTCTTGATGGGACATGCCCATTCCTTTGCCAGTTCTATACTTTCGGTACAATAAAATCCTTGTCCATAGTCATTATAAGTCTTCCCAACACCATATTGCGGCAATTCCACAATCTGTTGTGAACCATGATAAATCACAATATCTTTGTTCATATTTACCCTCCAAATCAAACTAGTACCGTGGTATTAGTTTGATTGTAATACCACGGTACTAGTTTTGTCAAGTATGACTGGAAGTTGCGTTTTACTTACGATTGACAGTATGGCATAATTTCAATCACAAAAGCTTTTGTTGCTTCAGATCCTGCATCCAACATCTGCATGCCACGTTTCCCGGCAAAGGAATCTCCTTCATCGGTACAGGATGAGATTCCCATCCACGGCTCCAGCGCTACGAACGGAGCATCACCTACTGCCGACCAGATTCCCAGATAATCCATACCATCAAATAGGACGCGGATTCCGACCGGTTCTTCTTTATGCCGCAAAGTCACTTCACGAGATTGTAATGTATCAAATACTAATGCATCATTTTCAAACAGTGAATGACGAACCGGCAACACCGTTTGTTTCTCCAGGACTGCCACACGATAATCTACATCAATGATTCCGTCCGGTCTTAATAATGGACAAGCCACCGTTTCTTCCACAGGAAATACGATTTCATAATCTTCATATGTACCAATACCTGCAACCGGACAATGAAACGCCGGATGTCCGCCAATGGTATATGGCATCGTTTCTGTGCCATGGTTATATACATTGTATGTGGTAGAAACCCGTTTCCCTTCTACCTTATATTGTATCCGAACTTCAAAATCGAACGGATATGCTTTCTTCATCTCTTCCGTAGCACGAATGGAAAAGGTAACCTCCGACTCCTCCTGATTCACAACCTGAAACTCTTCTTTACGAATCAATCCATGCCGGGGCATGGCAACTTTTCTTCCATCCGGCAGAACAGCCTCACCATTCGGTATACTGCCTACAATCGGAAACAATACCGGCGCCTGCCCTGCCCAATATGCTGCATCTGCCTGCCACAAATATTCCGTACCATTCTTGTCTTTTATGGAAGTAAGCTCACCGCCGAGTGTTTTACATACTACGGTAAGCTCTTCACTTTTTATTGTTATATTCATTTATTTCTCCCATTTATTGCACAATTCGTCAATCTGAGAAGTGAATTTTGCAATATCTTTATTTGCCATCTGACTGCTTCGTTGAATCAAATCCATCAAACGCTTACCGGCATCAAGCAATCTGGTATAAACTGTCTGATTGCGCAATTGTTTTTCCTCTTTCTTAACAGGAATACCAACTGTCTGATGTATGCATTCCAGCGTAGCCAGATCATATGTTGTACCACTGTATGGTGCAACTGCCTGATATCCTTTCTCATGAACCAGACAGTTGACGAAGGAAATCATGGCACTATCTTCTCCATGATTGACAAAAACCATCTCCGGTTTCTTATCAAATCCACTCAACCAGGCAAGCAAGCCATTGCGATCGGCATGGCCGCTCACGCCTGCCAGCTTCTCAATCTGTGCATTTACCGCAATTTCTTCACCAAACAGCCGTACTTTTTTGCTGCCTTCCACAAGGCTTCTGCCAAGTGTTCCGTATGCCTGATAACCTACAAACAAAATCGTACATTCCGGTCTCCAAAGGTTATGCTTTAAATGATGACGGATACGACCTGCTTCACACATGCCGCTTGCCGATATAATGACCTTTGGACGGGAATCTTCATTAATTGCTTTTGACTCCTCACTACTTACCGTACACTCCAGACCGGGGAATACCAACGGATTGACTCCCTCGTCCAGCATCACCGTTAGCTCCTCATCGAAATAACTACGGTCACTTTGGATGAAAATACCTGTCGCTTCATTCGCGAGCGGGCTGTCTACATAAACCGGAAAATCAGTGTATCCTTTTACCAGTTCCCGCTCTTTGATCTGATGGATAAAATATAGAATCTCCTGGGTTCTTCCTACCGCAAAAGAAGGAATCACCACATTTCCTCCACGATCAAAGGTTATCTGTATGATCTCTGCAAGATTAGTCACATAATCAGGACGGTCCCCATGTAGACGATCTCCATATGTGGACTCCAATACCAGGTAATCCGTATCTGTTATTCTCTGTGGGTCTTGAATAATCGGTTGATCGGTATTTCCCACATCTCCACTAAAGACAATCTTCTTGGTAACATCCTGTTCCGTAACCCAGACTTCAATACTGGCAGAGCCAAGCAAATGTCCGATATCATTAAACCGCACAACCACTTCTTCCGATATCTGTATCAGCTTATTATAACTGCAAGGACGGAACTTACTCAATACACCTTCCGCATCCTTCATCTCATATAGTGGGACATACAGCTCATGACCGGAGCGTTTCGCTTTCCGATTGCGCCACTCTGCTTCAAACTCCTGAATATGTGCACTATCTCTGAGCATGATCTCACACAGGTCACTCGTACCCTGTGTCGCATAGACAGTACCCTTGAAACCATTCCGATACAGCAAAGGTAAATTACCGGAATGATCAATATGTGCATGCGTGAGAAGGACAAAATCTATTTCTGACGGAGATACCGGCAATGCAACATTCTCAAAAACATTCTTCCCCTGCTCCATACCATAATCCACAAGGAACTTCGTGTTTCCAACTTCCAGATACGTACAACTGCCGGTTACTTCATGTGTTGCTCCAATGAATGTTATCTTCATAAAAGACACCTCCTGTCATTTTAACAGGCTGAGCCGGACAAGCGACTTTTTCAATGCAATCTCTGCACGGGCACGATTAAAGCCCGGTTCATTCTGTGATAATCGGCGCTCTGCCCGTTTCTTCGCTTCTATTGCACGATTCTCATCAATCTCTTCCGGCCATTCTGCAATTTCCGCCAATACTGTCACCTTATCCGGTAAAATCTGAAGGAATCCCGAATGAACTGCCGCCTGACGTTTTCCTTCCGGTTCTGTTATCGTAGCAACTCCGGGCATTAATACCATTGTCATCGGAATATGACCGGCATATACGCCAATGTCTCCTTCACTCGTTGTCAGCTCCAGCATGGTAA
>JBJELB010000049.1:0-2282 GCA_051878935.1 Lachnospiraceae bacterium
GTTCTTCCTGTGAGAGACCTTTTGATTTTCGTAGTCTTTTAATGTTTTCATTCAGCATAATCTACGCCTCCTTGTTTTTGATGTCTCAATTCTATATTCAAAAGAGCCGTTGCCACAAGCAACGCATATTAACATTTCTGCATTTACTATATTTCTCCTTTAACGAGATATATTCCCAAAACGGCATTAAACACAACTACAGAAAAAGTGCTGAATCTTTCAAATAGTCCAAACACCGCTTTCGGCAACAAAGATGTACCAAGCGGACCAATTATCATAGCCGCAAGACATAAAATTGCCCATATACTAAGTGATTTTATATCTGATACACTCACTCGAATCTTCTTTGCACATGCTACTACCAGCTCTTTTGCACTGACCTCAATCACACGGATTCTGGCCTGTTTTACACAGATATCATCACTCTAACAATTACAGTTTCCTGTCATGTTTGCTTTTCACGGTGCATGGAGCACTTCAAAATACTACCACTCCATCTTTGCAAGCCACCCGTTTACTTTTTCTTCCCGCTGTTTCATTGAACTCTCCGGACAATCTGCCAGAGTCAACTCTCCCTCAATCTTCCCGTCCAACAAATACAGAATCCGCCCACAGCGGCTGGCCATTCTACTGTCATGCGTTACCATCAGGATCGTGGTTCCTTCACGATTCAAAGACGAAAGTGCATTCATTACTTCCTCAGTTGCACTTTTATTTAGTGCCCCAGTTGGTTCATCTGCAAATATGATCTCGGGATGATTGATCATACTCCTGCAAATACATGCCCGCTGCAGCTGACCGCCTGAAACCTCTGTGATCCTTCTTTGTTCTAATCCTAAAATGGAAAGCTTTCGCATCAGACTCCTTGCTTCATCTACAAGCTCTTTCTTTCCCTTTCTTAGTTTTTTTCTATTTTTGTTTGCCTGCATAGCAGGAAGAAGAATATTATCCAAAATATTGAGATTCTCCATCATGTTCATCTGTTGAAAGACAAACCCAATCCGATGAAGCCGTAATTTTGCTTTATCGTTCTCAGATAATTCTGTGATCTCCTGATCTTTCAGCCATACCTTCCCGCTGGTCGGCTGATCCATGCCGGATAAATTGTATAACAAAGTGGACTTTCCAGAGCCCGACGGACCCATGACCGCCACCATTTCTCCTTGATTGATACAAAAAGAAATATCCTTTAATATATCTTTTTTATAAAGTTTTTCTGCTCTTAAAATGATCTCCATATGATTTATTCCTTTCTCATGCAACACTCATATGCTTTGATTTTTTTAATTTCCGAAGTTCCAAAACATACAGCCACTGCTGCCGTAACCATTAATATTAAGACGATGAAAATAACTTGTTCCCATCGAATCACAAAGCGAAAACCGTATGCCCCAAAAGATTTTAATATCTGCCCACAGATACTTTCGCCAAGAATATTTCCAAACATCACCCCTGCTAACACACCCACTGTTATTGGAATGGCTCCCTGTCTGAAACAGGTTGCCCTTATACTGATATGATCAAATCCCAGAGCTTTTTGAAGTGAAATGCAATACCTCTTTTTTTCAATCAAAAGCCGCATAAAAAGCATGACCACCACCATAACAATCAGTATTGCGATTCCCATTGCCACAAGCCTCGCCCTTTCAATCTGCTGAATGGTCGGTCCATACGTTCCCTGCACATAGTCTGCAATATTCACAATATCCACACCATATTGTTTGTATTCTTTCATCCACTGCTTAGCCAGAACATCGTCCTTTAATGAGACATACAAAATACTCCATATCAACGGATCATCTGCATTCCCACTGAACGAAAGGCTCTTCACTTTCGCTGTTTTTCCTCCATTTGTAATATCCGAATAAACACCACAAACCACAAAAGAACTTCTATTGTCACCATTTGCCAGTTCCAGCGTATCACCGATTTGCAGTCCCAGATCCTGGGTCTGTAAGCTGGACAATGCAATTTCGCCCTCTGCCTCCGGCTGTCTTCCCTCAGCATATTTTACAGGAAAAACAGAGTGGTCGCCTGTTTCCACGAGAAGATTCACCTGCGTTCCATCCGCTAAATAAGCTGGGCAGGATATTGTCTTTAATGTGACATACTTTGAAACATCCGGATCTGTGCTTAACTTCCCTGAAAGTTTCTCAGTTATAGATTCGATATCTTCCGATTGTCTCACATCCATTCGGATCTGGGCATCTCCGATTCCCATATAGGCTACAAATTCCGGTGCTGAAATGGTACTGCATAAGTTCTGTGGAATCAACGCTAAA
>JBJELB010000050.1:0-49977 GCA_051878935.1 Lachnospiraceae bacterium
GAAAGAATCGCTGACATATTTAATTATTATTGCTTTGATGGAGAGCAGACGATTTGCCCGGAAGAAGTGCAGACACAGGAACGTGAAGAAAGTATCGTCATCACGAATTCCGATCATAAAACAAAACAGGTCGTTGAACGTATTCGTGATATATTAGCAATTGCAAAGAAAAATGGAACCGTTTTTGTAATGCTCGGAATAGAAAACCAGGAACATATTCATTATGGGATGCCCGTAAGAAATATGTTGTATGATTCATTGACATATGCAAGGCAGATAGAGGAAAAGACAAAAGAAAACAGAAAAAATCATAGTTTAGGTGGAGCAGAATTCTTATCCGGTCTTCGAAAAGATGAGAAACTAACTCCGGTAGTCACTCTTGTTTTATACTATGGTTTAGAGCCTTGGGATGGACCAAGGAGCTTATTAGATATGTTAGATATGGATCAGGTCCCAGCCAGTATTTGGCCATATGTACAGAATCAGTATAGACTGAATTTGTTAGAGATAAATCAGATCAGTGATTTTGATAAGTTTCATACTGATATCAAAGAAGTACTTCAGTTGTTGTCGTGTAAGAATGGTAAGAATAAGATGCAAGAATTAATAGAACAGAATGAGAGCTATCAATGCTTGCCGATTGACGCAGCTCAGGTGATAGCGGTATTTTTCTCATCAAACGCAATGCTTCACTATGTTGAAAAAAAGGAGGGAAATGTTGATATGGGAAATGCGATTGACGAAATGATTCAAGATGGAGTGATCGAAGGTGAAAACCGTGGTAGAGAATTTGGCATTCAAGTCTTTATCTTAGATAATTTGGAGGAAGGGATTCCATATGACCGCATTCAGATGAAGCTACAGAAACGCTTTGAGCTAACACCGGAAGTAGCAGAGCAATATCTTGAGAAATATTCAAAATAATAGTCGGAAACGTGCTACGAGGACAACTCATATCAATCAGTTGCCCTCGTATTTTCCTTTATTAGGAAAATCTTAAAGTATAAACCTCTCCACTACCTGCGCTACGCCGTCTTCATCATTCGAGCCGGTAATGTAATCCGCTTTCTCTTTCACTTCCTCCTGGGCATTCGCCATTGCAACACCCAGACCTGCATATTCAATCATGGTCAGATCATTGAAACCGTCTCCTACAGCAATCATTTCTTCGCGTGACAGGTTCATGTGAGCAAGCAGGCGTTCCAGAGAAGCAGCTTTATCTACACCGAGAGGCATCACTTCCAGGAAAAACGGTTCGGAGCGGTAGACACTCAGAGCCCCTGCCATTTCCCGCTGAAGGCGGGGTTCAATTGTGTGGAGGTACATGCCACTGCCGAGCATAATCATTTTATTGATTGGAAAAGTGACATACTGTGTCATATCTTCCACATATCGTAAAGGCATATGGTTAATCTTTGATTCGATCAGTGCGTACTGATTATCCGGATTATTGGTTATAATATCTTCGTTTTCATATGTCAGGTAGTCGACATGATAGTCTTCTGCCAGAGAAACGAGAACCGGCAGATAATTCTCAGAGATAGTATTCTGGAAGATGATTTCCTGAGTCCGGCAGTTCATAATACGTGCTCCGTTAAAGGAGAGAATATAACCGCCCCGCTTTGACAGCTCCAGTTCTTCGGCAAGCGGAACGATGCCGTAGGTGGGACGACCGGAAGCGAGAACGACGGTTGTGCCGGCATCCATGGCAGCAAAGAGAGCCTGTTTTGTTTTCTCTGTAATCTTTTTTTCTGAATTTGTTAAAGTACCATCCAGATCAAGTACCAGTACTTTATAGTTCATAAGAATTCCCCCAATATGCATACGGTAATATTTGAATCTATTTTATCATGCCAACGAAGGCAGTACAAGTTTTTTGTGGACAGCAATCCGGGACATTGCAGACAGTATGTCTGGGATATTTGTGGATTGTGTTTTCGCGGTAGCCGATATAAAATAGAATCAGGAAAAGGAGACGAAACCATGTTTGATATTCAGGAAGAATTGAAGAAATTACCGGATAAGCCTGGGGTTTATCTGATGCATGATAAGCATGATAATATCATTTATGTCGGAAAAGCGGTGATACTGAAGAATCGTGTCCGGCAGTATTTTCAGTCAAGTAGAAATAAAACTGCCAAGATTCAGAAAATGGTGTCCCAGATTGCGTGGTTTGAGTATATTATCACGGATTCTGAGCTGGAAGCACTGGTTCTGGAGTGCAATCTGATTAAAGAACACCGGCCAAAATACAATACGATGCTCAAGGATGATAAAGGATATCCGTATATCAAGGTGACGGTACAGGAAGAATATCCGCGGATTTTGTTTGCGAGAGAAATGAAACGGGACAAGGCACGGTATTTTGGACCATATACGAGTGCAGGAGCTGTAAAAGAAACCATCGAACTGGTGCGTAAGCTGTATCATATCCGTTCCTGTAATAAAAAGGTGGCATTTGGTGAGATAAATGACCGGGTTTGTCTTTATTATCATATGAAGCAATGTGCCGGACCATGCCAGGGGAATGTAGATCCCGATGAGTACGGGCATCAGGTGCAGGAAGTGATGGAGTTCCTGAATGGAAATGATAAGCCGGTGATTGCCATGTTGGAAGAACGGATGAAAACGGCTTCTGAGACACTGGATTTTGAGGCGGCGGCAGAATACCGTGATATGATTCAGGCTGTGATGCATGTGTCCGGAAAGCAGAAGGTCAACACGACACAGGAAGAGAACCGCGATGTGATTGCTTTGGCAACCGATGGAGAAAACACGGTCGTATCTGTCTTCTTTGTACGTGACGGAAAACTGCTGGGAAGAGAACATTTTCATATGTCAGGGACAAGTGGGGAGACGAAGGAAATGGTCATCTCCCAGTTTATCAGGCAATATTATGCAGGAACGCCATATTTGCCGCGCGAGATCATAGTGCAGTATGAGGCGGAAGAACGAGAGATTTTAGAAGAGTGGCTGACGGAACGGGTCGGACAGAAGGTCAGCATCGTTTGTCCAAAGAAGGGCAATAAACAGAAGCTGGTTGAACTGGTATATGAGAATGCGGCGAACGTTTTAATCAAGGATGGAGAAAAACTGAAACGGGAAGAAGAGCGTACAATTGGCGCAGTGCATGAGCTGGAGAAACTGTTGGGATTGCCGAATCTGAAACGTATGGAGGCATTTGATATCTCAAATACCAATGGATATCAGGGTGTTGCTTCTATGATTGTTTTTGAGGATGGGAAGCCGAAACGAAACGCATATCGAAGATTCCGTCTGCGCACGGTCGTTGGACCGGATGATTATAAAAGTATGGAAGAAACATTGACGCGTCGTTTTCTTCATGGACAGAAAGACAGAGAGGATATGGAGTTTACGAAGGAGCGGGAGCAGGGATTTGCACATTTTCCGGATATCATTATGATGGATGGCGGGAAGGGGCAGGTCAATGTCGCACTGCAAGTCCTGGAACGTTTAGGGCTGCAGATCCCGGTATGCGGCATGGTAAAAGATGACAATCATAGAACGCGGGGACTGTATTATAATAATGAGGAAATACAATTCCCGAAAAACAGCAGTACATTTCAGTTATTGACCAGAATGCAGGATGAGGCACATCGCTTTGCCATTACGTATCATAAGCTATTGCGTAATCAGACGCAGATTCATTCTGTTCTGGATGATATCCCGGGTGTGGGACCGGTAAAACGGAAAGCTTTGATGCGATATTTTAAAGACATTCAAAAGATTAAGCAGGCAGAGGTGGAAGAATTGACAGCGGTTGAGGGGATCACGAAGAATCTGGCAGAAACCATTTATGAGTTTTTTCATCAGAATTAACGGTTTCCCTGCCTCTCTTTTTGACACCCTTATATGAGTATGCTACAATACAACATAGATTATCAATCCATGAAATAATAGGAGGAGCCAGCATGTATAAAGTGAGTCTTACGAAAATCATTAATAAGATGGAATTAAAGAATTGTACGCCGGAGATTAATACGGATCTCATTAAGGTGGATACCTATGAAGTGAATCGTCCGGCGTTGCAATTGACAGGATTTTATGATAATTTTGAGAACCATCGCGTGCAGATTCTGGGATATGTAGAGCATTTGTATTTAGAAAAGGTTCGTATGGATCAGCCGGAAAAGCTGCCGGAGATCTATGAGAAATTATTCTCCAGTAACATTCCCTGCCTAATCATGTGTACGGAGCTGGAGCCTTCTGAATTGATGCTGGAGATCGCAAACAAACATGGGGTTCCGGTATTAACCAGTCCACGCAGGACATCGGAGTTTGAAGCTGAAATTATCCGCTGGCTGAAGGTAGAGCTGGCACCGAGAATCTCCATTCACGGGGTGCTGGTTGATGTATACGGCGAAGGTATCCTGATTATGGGAGAGAGCGGCATCGGAAAGAGTGAGGCAGCTCTGGAGCTGATTAAGAGAGGACACCGTCTGGTATCGGATGATGTTGTAGAGATTAAGAAGGTAAGTGAGGAAACGTTGATTGGTTCTTCTCCGGATATTACCAGACATTTTATCGAGCTTCGCGGTATCGGTATCATTGATGTGAAAACCTTGTTTGGTGTTGAGAGCGTTAAGATGACACAGCAGATTAACCTGGTTATCCGTCTGGAGGAGTGGCAGAAGGGAAAAGAATATGACCGTATGGGATTAGAAGAGCAGTATATCGAATTTCTCGGCAATAAGGTCGTGTGTCACTCCATTCCGATTCGTCCGGGACGGAATCTGGCAATTATCGTTGAGTCTGCTGCTGTCAATTACCGAACAAAGAAGATGGGATATAATGCAGCACAGGAATTGTATAATCGTGTGACAGGAAATATGCAAAGAAATATGGAGCAGGATGATTAAGATGAAACAGGAATTTGTAACTGCATTACAGGATGTTTTTACGAAGGAAGAGTTATTGATAAATGAGCCCATGAGCAGACACACCAGTTTCCGTATCGGTGGGAATGCCGATTATTTTGTGGTGCCGCATGATATCTGCCAGATTCAGCAGGCGATTGCTTTGGCAAAGCAATATGAAATCAATTGGTTTGTGCTGGGGAATGGCAGCAATCTTCTCGTGTCTGATAGTGGATTTCGTGGTTTGATGATACACATTGGAAAGAAGTTCAGTCAGATTACTGTTCGGGAAAATCAAATCACTGCCCAGGCAGGGGCATTACTGTCCGTCATTGGTAAGCGTGCATGGGAAGAGTCTTTATCCGGATTTGAAACATTGTGTGGGATTCCGGGAACGTTAGGTGGAGCCATTACCATGAATGCAGGTGCTTATGGTGGTGAGATTAAGGATGTGTTAGTGGAAACGGTTGTTTTGACCGGAGCGGGTGAGATTCAGACATGGAAAAACGGAGAATTGGAACTGGGTTACCGTACCAGCCGCATTCAGACAGAAGGAGCGGTTGTATTATCCGGAACATTTGCCTTACAGCATGGAGATGCAGCACAGATAAAAGAAAAAATGGATGAATATGCGCTGGCAAGAAGAACAAAGCAGCCGTTGGAATATCCCAGTGCCGGAAGTACGTTTAAACGGCCGGCCGGATATTTTGCCGGAAAGCTGATTGATGATGCCGGATTGCGCGGATACCGCGTTGGAGATGCGCAGGTATCGGAGAAACACTGTGGATTTGTGATTAATACCGGGAACGCAACTGCCCGGGAAGTTTTGCAGCTGATGACGGAAGTATCCGATATTGTATGGGAGAAATACCAGGTGCGCTTGGAACCGGAAGTAAGGTTGTTAGGGGAGTTTTAAAAAATGAAATTTGTAATTGTAACCGGCATGTCAGGAGCGGGCAGAAGCACCGCATTGAAGATGTTAGAAGACTTTGGATTCTTCTGTGTGGATAATCTGCCGGTACAGCTGTTGAATCATTTTGCAAATGTGGTTGAAGATGATCAAAGTATTGACCGTGTAGCCTTTGGTGTGGATGTGCGCAGCGGCCACTGGCTGGATTTGATGGAACAACAGCTGGCAGAATTAGATAAAAAGGAAATTTGTTACGAGATATTGTTTTTGGATGCAACCGATGAGACACTGGTGCGAAGATATAAAGAAACCAGACGGACCCATCCGTTGTCGCGTTATGGAAGAGTCGAAGAGGGAATCTATAAAGAGCGCAGGATGTTGCGGTATCTGAAGGATCGTTCCACCTATGTACTGGATACCAGTATGCTGTTAACGAGGGAATTGAAAAATGAATTAGAGAAAATCTTCGTTCTCAATGAATCCTACGCAAATTTCTTTATTACGATATTATCGTTTGGGTTTAAATATGGCATCCCGAATGATTCCGATTTGGTGTTTGATGTCCGCTTTTTACCAAATCCGTATTATGACACAGCTTTGCGTCCGTTAACGGGAAATGATAAGCCAATACAGGATTTTGTACTGGCAAGTGAAAATGCTCATATTTTTTTAGATAAAACGGAGGATATGCTGAAATTCCTGATTCCGAACTATATTGATGAAGGAAAGCATCAGCTGGTCATCAGCATAGGATGTACGGGTGGCAAGCATCGTTCCGTAACGCTTGCGAATGCGCTTGCAAGGAGGATGGAAAAGTCGTCCTATAGTTTGAAGGTGGAGCATAGAGATATATGGAAGGATACGGTGACAAAAGAGTGACAAAGCCGGATAAGAGGAAGTAAGATGTCGTTTTCAAGTGATGTAAAAAAAGAACTGGCAAAGAATCTGCCAAAAGCAAGACATTGCCAGATTGCGGAAATTACCGCCATGATATCCTTGTGTGGTAAGATTCGGATTAATGAGTATGATGAGTATGAGATTCGCATAGTAACAGAAAACGAATTAGTGGCAAATCGCTTTGCACACCTGATCGAACAGGCATTTCAATCAAGGCCGCAGCTGCGGGTATCCAGAAATGTAGTTCAGAAGCGAAGTCGTACGCTGGTCGTTTCGATTGTGAATCCACAGACAGCAAAGAGAGTGTTGCAGGCAACGAAGCTTTTGAATGCAGATGGAGAGATTGAAGAGGATGTGGCGAATCTGGATAGTCAGGTTCTGCGTCAGTCCTGTTGTAAGCGGGCTTATATCCGGGCCTGTTTTCTATCGACCGGCTCTATGAGTAATCCGGAGAGTAATTACCATTTTGAAATTGTCTGTGTGGATGAGAATAAGGCAAAACAGATACAGAATTTACTGCATTCTTTTGATTTAGATGCAAAAATAGTTGTCAGGAAGAAGTATTTTGTGGTATATATAAAAGAAGGTGCCCTGATTGTGGATGTTTTGAACATTATGGAAGCTCATGTTGCTCTGATGAATATGGAGAATGTGCGCATTGAAAAGGATGTTCGAAATACCATTAACAGAAGGGTAAACTGTGAATTGGCAAATATCACCAAGACAGTGAATGCAGCCAGCAAACAGCTGGATGACATACGATATCTTCAGAACTCTCTTGGTTTAGGGGAACTGTCAGAGAGTCTGGAACAAACTGCCCGATTACGACTGGAATATCCGGAAGCCTCATTGAAAGAGCTGGGAGCCATGCTTGATCCGCCGGTGGGCAAATCAGGAGTGAATCATCGCTTACGTAAATTAAGCGAACTGGCAAAGGATTTGAGAGGTTGTTAAGGCAAACAAAGCATAATTAGGAGGATATTATGACAACAAAGAAGATTACAATCAATCTGCCAAACGGACTGGATGCAAGACCGGTAGCGTTACTGGTACAGGTGGCAAGTCAGTTTGAGAGCCGCATCGTAGTTGAGACTGAGAACAAGAAGATCAATGCCAAGAGCATTATGGGTATGATGAGTCTCGGTTTGGATACTGGTGAGGAGATTAACATTAGTGCAGATGGAGAAGATGAAGCGGAAGCAATTGAAAATATTGAGAAATATTTAAGCTCTGCCTGCTAATGTGTTTTGTATAGGGGTTATAGGTTAGGCACCGGTCAGGATATGACCGGTGTTTTTACTCTACCGGAAAGCCCGGTGGAGTGTAAAGAAAGGAGATTGTTATGAAACAGGTAAATGCATGGAGTAAATATCAGAACCATGATGAGGTTCACCAATTTTGTGAAGGATATCGGAAGTTTATATCAGACTGTAAGACAGAGCGTGAGTGCATCAAGGCGATTCAAGCAGAGATTGAACAGAATGGATATCGCAATTTAGAAGATGTGATTGCTTCAGGAGAAAAACTGCAGGCCGGAGATAAAGTGTATGCCGTGGCGATGGGAAAGATACTTGCGATGTTCCAGATTGGGAAGCAGCCGATGCAAAACGGCATGAATATCCTGGGGGCACATATTGATTCTCCACGTCTGGATATCAAACAGAATCCATTGTATGAAGAACAGAGTCTTGCCATGCTGGATACGCATTATTATGGCGGGGTAAAGAAATACCAGTGGGTCACACTGCCACTGGCGCTTCATGGCGTTGTGGCAAAAAAAGACGGCTCGGTCATAGAGGTTTCCATTGGAGAAAAAGAGTCTGATCCGGTATTGGGAGTATCGGATTTGCTGATTCATTTATCACAGACGCAGCTAGAGAAAAAAGGCAATGTAGTAATTGAAGGCGAAGACCTAAATATTTTGGTAGGCAGTATTCCATTGACCGGAGAAGAAAAAGAACCGGTCAAATCAGCGATTCTGTCTTATCTGAAAGAAACCTATGGTATGGAAGAGGAAGACTTCCTGTCTGCCGAATTAGAAGCGGTACCGGCCGGTCCGGCGAGAGAATATGGTCTTGACCGCAGTATGATTATGGGCTATGGTCAGGATGACCGCGTGTGTGCCTATCCGTCCTATCAGGCAATGCTTGATCTGGATGTGACAGAAAAATGTGCGGTATGTATTCTGGTTGATAAGGAAGAGATCGGCAGTGTCGGAGCTACTGGCATGCATTCCCGCTTCTTTGAGAATGCGGTGGCAGAGGTGATGAATCTGACCGGAGAATACAGTGAATTAGCGTTACGCAGGGCATTTGCCAACTCCCATATGTTGTCGTCAGATGTCAGTGCAGCATTTGACCCGAATTATCCGGAAGTGATGGAAAAGAAAAATGCAGCTTATCTGTGTGAAGGTCTGGTATTTAATAAATTTACCGGTTCCCGTGGTAAATCGGGATCCAATGATGCGAATGCAGAATATATGGCCCGGATTCGACAGGTGATGGACGAGGCAGATGTTTCGTTTCAGACGGCAGAGCTTGGTAAGGTTGACCAGGGCGGCGGCGGCACGATCGCCTATATCATGGCAAACTATGGGATGAATGTCATTGATAGCGGGGTAGCCGTACTCAATATGCATGCTCCGTGGGAAATCGTCAGTAAAGTAGACGTGTATGAGGCGTATAAGGGATACCGCACATTTATTCAAAATATTTAATAAAGTATCATATAGTAGATATAAGAGGAGAAGTATAAGGATGGGTAAAAAGATTTTGTTGGGTTCTATGTTGTTTGCGCTGTTTACGGCATTGACCGGGCTTGGAAAGGCACAGGCAGTCACATGTGAGATACCATTGAATGATACAGGTACAGAGACGATTCGTACAACGGCGGATTATGAAGATTCTTATTTTCAAAAAGGTGCAGCGAAGGAAAATGGCAGTCTGGCCAAAACATCTGCAGCACTGGCGGCGCTGGCATACCGTCAGCCTGAAACGATCAATCAGGTGTTGACAGAGATGGGTTTTACAGATGTTCAGAATTACCGGTATGACAGTATCAGTACGAAAGAGACGAACCTGGTTGCTTTTAGTCTTGCGTCCAGACAAATCGTTGTCCGTGAACAGACTAAAACGTTGAATCTTGTTTTAATCCGTGGTACCCAAGGAGGGGAATGGTACAGTAATATGGCAATTGCCAAGCCAAATGGTGTCATTGCAACGAAACACTATGGTTTCCAACAGGCGGCTACTTCTGTTAAAACAGCAGTAGAGGAGTATTGTCAGGAACAGACAGATTCAATTATTTGGATTATCGGACACAGCCGGGGTGGTGCAGTAGGTAATCTGCTTGCGCAGAGTCTGACAAAAGAAGCAGAGCTGGCACCGGTGTCTCAGATTTATGCATACCTGTATGCGGTACCAAACGTTTCCCGAACTGTATCTAAGGGATATCAGAATATTAAAAATTATGTGAATGATTCTGACCTGATTCCACAGATCCCGCTTTCCAGGCAATATTCGGGATGGGGATACGAGCGCTATGGAAAAACATATCAACTAAACTTAAAGAAAAAAGCAATGCGAAAGAAGATTCAGGCAGAACTTCGTACTTTAACCGGCAGTCAGGAATGTGAGGTAACGAATTATCGTCCGCAGAAGATGCTGAAACAATTACATCAGATGATTCCGACTGTGAAGAAACTATACAAGGAGAAGAAATACTGGTATTCCGACGGTACTTCGACGAAACTCGCTTTCCATGATTTATTAATGGAGGGTGCCTCGGTTCTGGCAAAGGATGCCCATGCGGGCGAAGCAAAGGAGACATTGATGCATCAGGTAACCTTATTGACGTATAATGGTGTACCTATGGCACAAATGCTTCCTTATTTATCTACAGATAATATTCGTTTGCATCATACACCGGAAATCTATATTGCGTGGATGAATGTAAAATATAAATAAATTTTGAAGTAGGCTATTTGACGGCCTCCTGACGCAAAAAAGACATAAGTTTCCCATGAAGAGACGGCTCTCGCCTCGGAGAACATGCGTAGCAGTGCATAAAAGGGCAAAGTACGCCCTTTAAGCACTGACGATGTTCAAACGCTCTTCATGGGAAACATTATGTCTTTTTTTGCTGTATTTTTGGCTTGTCGAGCTTTATTCATTAATCAAATCAAAAAATGACACTCCAAACAAAATATGTTTACTTCAATATATTACTAATGGGAGATAAACTATTGGCATAAAGTAACTTTTATGAATAGGAGGAGTATTATGAAAAGAAAATTGACGATGCTGTTTGTGTCAATTGCCATGATCGCAAGTATGGTATTACCGGGCACAAAAGCGAGTGCAGCAGTAGTAGACCTGCCTGCTGTGGCAGAATGGACTGGATTCTCGAATGGTGTTTCATCGAAAGATCCGGTTACATTTAATTTCACGGATAGTCAAGATGGGAATGAGGATTGGGCGAGTTGTGTTTCCCATCCGGTTACATGGAAGGAAGGAGCTTCTTATCAGGTTAGTATCGATGTAGAATCTACCTTAGCGCGTAAGATGAATGTTGGTCCGGAAGGAATGACAAGATCTCGTTATTTGGAAACCTTAATCGATATTCCGGCTGGCAGAACGATAGTAAAGAATACCTTTACCATTCCATCCGGTGCTTCCCAGAACTTGTTCATTTTTATGGGTAGAAAAGTTCAGGGGCAAGATGTGTACATGTACGAGGCAGAATCCGGTGATCATAGTGTCATGATTTATTCTGTTTCTCTGGTAGAAGTAGATGATGCCTTTATTCTTGAAAACGGTACAGATCAGGAAATCCTTGATTATTACGGAGCTTCTGATAGCTATGCTTCATCCTTAACGGAGCAATTATCCACTCTTGTGGGAAGCAGCTTTAAGGAAGAGGTTGTAAAAGCTATTAAGACTGCCGGTGAAGGTGCAACCTTAAAGGATGCAGTATTGGAAGTGGCAGAAAAGAATAAGATTCCTGTTCCAAAAGGTGTAGGATATCAGACGCAGGACAGTTCATCCGGCTGTAAAGATATGAGATTTGTCTTCTCGATAGCAGACAGCAGCCGGTATGAAGTGAAAGAGGTTGGCGTTCTGACGATTAATCCGTATTGGGTAGGCAATGCATGTAGAGGCACTGACATTGATGCTGTCCGTGCCAATATGGTAGTTGGCGGAAGTAGTTTAATTAAAGGCGGAGCAATCAATAGTGTATTCCGGTCAGTGAGCGGTGTTGTAGAAGGTGCAACAGAAAAGGATGATATATTGTATATGACCTTAAAAGCTGAAAATCTGGCAGGAAATGTTGTGGATCAAAATATGCCTGCAAGAGCTTATGTTGTGTTGGCAACAGATGGTGGAGAAGTTACTGTTTATTCGGATGTCGCATATGGAACGACCGTTGCGAATGGAGCAGCTGAATGATGATGGATGGAGGTAATGATATGAAGAGAAAATATTTTAAACCACGGATGAGCGTGTCAGAATTTGACGTCCATGATATCATCACGACTAGCAGTGACTCACCGGTGGAAGCAAAGTATAGAACAAGTGAGTCACTCACGGTAACAAACAGCTATGAAGGAACGGACAGTCTGGTAGTTTTGGACTGGGATTAAACGATGAGTAGGATGATATGTAAACGTTTATGGTATCTTCTCTCTTTTCTGTTGCTGGCCGCTTTGGTTTTCCATACCAATACAGTATCAGCGAAAATGAAACTGAATTTGAAAAAAGTGATGATGACCACGGGAGAGAAAAAGAAACTCAAAGTAGTGGGAACGGATAAAAAGGTGAAATGGAAATCCGCAAATAAAAAAGTGGCTGCCGTAAATGCAAAAGGAATCGTAAAAGCGGAGAAAGCCGGAAAAACAAAAATTAAGGCAATCGTTGACGGAAGAACTTTGCAATGCGTTGTGACTGTAAAAAAAGCGGGTTCGTCCGTGCCCGAAAGGACAACGATTCAAGAATCAACCAATGATGATGGGTGGAGTGATTTGATTCCATTCAAATAAAGTATGAAAGGGACCGCCGTAATGTGGATGGTCCCTTTTAAATTTTGACACCTTTGAGAAATAAAGTGGCTACAACGGGTAGTCACTTTTTTGTATAATATAAGTATCATAATAAGAAAGTAGGAAATAGGGGATGAGAATAAGAAATGTATATTTGAGTTGTTTCATGGTTTTAGTAATGCTTGCTACACAGGTATTAGTGCCATGTATGGGTACTTTACAGGTCAGAGCCGAAACAGAACTGCCGGTTGCTGTGCCGACAGAAGCAGTTCCGGGTGATATCCTGACCAACGGAAACTTTGTGGCCGGAACAGAGGGCTGGAGCTTCCCGGGAGGCGAACCGGTGGCATCAGAGAATCGTTTGGATTTCAAACTGGATGCCTATACCATTTACTGGGCACCGTCAATCAAACAGGAGGTCACTCTTCATCCGAACAGCACGTATGAGATTACCTATCATGCAATCGCAACAACAGACCGTACCGTGTATGCCGGATTTGACAACAAACAGGATTTTGAAAAAGCGGTATTGACAGCAGGGGAAGACAAAGAGATTAAGACTACCTACAGCACAGGCAATACGGCAGAAACCAATGCGTTTATCATCTGTCTGGGAGCGGGCTTTGAAACGGAAGAAGACTTTGCTGCTCACAGCATCGGCATTTCAGCAGTTAGCATTGTAAAAACAGCAGGAGAAGATCCAAAAGAGGAAGAGCCGGTTGGAGATCTGGATGAAGCGGAAACAGTTAGTCCGGTAGCAGAAAACCTGCTACAAAACGGTCATCTTGGAAACGTTGATACCGAATCCAACACGGCAGAGGGCTGGGTATTGGACAGCTTTTTAACAGGTGCTGCATATCAGACGGAGCAGTATCGTGTGGTATATGATATAAAAGGACAACAGGCAGACTACCAGGTAAATATGAATCAAAAGGTAACGTTAGACGCAGCGAAGAAATACCGGATTTCGTTTACTGTGGAAAGTACCCTGGATCGTACCGTGACGTCCGGCTTTGATCCGGAACGAGTGAACAGCAGTGCGGTGACAAAAGGAGAAAAGACAGTCATCTCTTACGAATATACACCAATTGCAAGTGAAGAAAAGACCTTCATGATCTATCTGGGAGGCGATAACGCACATCACAAGATCGGTATTTCTAATCTGTCTATCGTAGTAGCCGGAGATGCAGAGACCGGCGGAGGTAATGACGGAGACAATGGTGGTGGAGAACAGGAGCCGGTAGAAACCGGGTTGCCGGATGCCGGGCCGACCGAAGAAGTTCCCGGCAATATCTTAACCAACGGAAACTTTGCGGATGGAACAGAGGGCTGGACTTTCCCGGGAGGCGAACCGGTGGCATCAGAGAATCGTTTGGATTTCAAACTGGATGCCTATACCATTTACTGGGCACCGTCAATCAAACAGGAGGTCACTCTTCATCCGAACAGCACGTATGAGATTACCTATCATGCAATCGCAACAACAGACCGTACCGTGTATGCCGGATTTGACAACAAACAGGATTTTGAAAAGGTTGCACTGACAGCAGGGGAAGATAAAGAAATCAAAACTACCTATACGACAGGTGCTACAGCAGAGACTAATACGTTTATCATCTGTCTGGGAGCGGGCTTTGAAACGGAAGAAGACTTTGTTGTCCACAGCATCGGCATTTCAGCAGTCAGTATCGTAAAAACGGCAGGTGAAGATAGCGGTGGAGATAGCGGAGAAGAGGAACCTGCTGCCGGAAAAGGAGATATCAATGGTGATCAGAAGATTACAGCAGTAGATGCTCTTCTTGTAATGCAACATATATTAGAGGAAATAGAATTAAACGAAGACCAGTTAAAGCGGGCAGATGTAGATGAGTTCGCTGGAGTTACTGCAGAAGATGTACAAGCTATTCTGGATTATGCAACTTCAGGTCATTGGAGAATAGTATGAAACGACTGATTAGTAGTATTTTAATAGGACTTATTTTATGCCAGTCTCTGGTTTTGGCGGATACGGGTTCTTACTTGATTTCAAGTGGTTGTATGGCATATGCCAGTACCAGCCTGGGAGATAATACCGCATCAAAAATGATTGATGGTAATACAACAACGCGTTGGGAGAGTATCCATAATACGACGAGTAAGACGGACTATCAGTGGGTTTATATTGATTTAGGAAAGAAAACACATGCTGATACGCTCTCAATCCAGTGGGAGGGCGCATATGCAACCAGATATGCCATCACAGTTTCAGATGATGAAGAAAACTGGTTGGAAATATGGAATACGGATTCCGGTCATGGTGGAACCGTGACAATTCCTTTGAATATTGACACACGTTTTATTCGTATTGACTGTAAAGAGAAAAGTACATATTATGGTTATTCGATTTATGAAGTGGAGGTCTTAGGAACAGGAGGCATACTGCCGCCTCCGAAAGAGAGAGGGGACAATCTGGCATTGAATAAGACCGTGACGGCTTCTTCTACCCTCGATGCGTGGTGGCTGTATCATGATGGTGTTTTGGATCAGACCAGTGTAATGCCACAGAATGCGGTGGACGGAAATGACAGAACCAGTTGGACATCTGCATTCGAAAATAAGCAGTGGTTTATGGTGGATTTGGGAGCGCAGTACGATATCGGAGAGATTGTTATCGACTGGGATGAGGATGCCGGTAAAGTATATGATATACAGGTTTCGTCGAACAAACTCACATGGAATACCGTATATCGCACCCTGAATGGAAGATATGAGAAACTGGAGCTTTCTGTTTATCAGGAAAGTGTCCGTTATCTTCGGATTTGGGGATATGCCCGTTATACGACAGGCGGATTCAAAATAAAGGAATTGGAAGTCTACGAATATCAGGAGGGAGATCCAAAGCCGGTATATGAGATACCGGCTTTGCCTCAGACAAAGACCCACTCCTATGGAGCGGCTACCTATTGTACGGATAATATGGATATTGCACAGGCAAAAATACCGGTATATAAATCAGAGGACTATGGTCAACAGGAAAATGGAAATGTGATTGCTTCCAATGACTGGTGGCAATCCATGTTAATCAAACGATTTGGCAATATGATGACGACGCTGCCACTCAAGGTTGTTTATTCTGAGAGTGGATTAGGCATTTTGACAGCGACGGACGGATGGATACCGGATGTGAGGGGAGGATCGGTGCATACAGAGGAAACCATTGATTTGTCCATACTTCCGCGTGGGTTAATTGCAAGTAAGATGTATGACCGGGTTGTATCGAATGGTGATTATTCTGTAACGGCGCAGTTATGTGATGAAGATCAGATTGGCATGACGAATACTTTTGTCAAGGGCTCTCCATATGTCTATTGTGAATTCGGAGATATTAGGGAGATTATGATCTTATCGGATAGTATTACCGAGATTTATGATGAAAACGGAAGTATCCTAAAGGAAGATGGGGATTCTTATGTTGGTGATCATATAGGTATTCAGGTTACGGATGCCGATAATGCAGACAGAACGAGAACATCCGTGAATGAGTACTGCATTTGTGCACCGGAAGGAACGGTTTGGAAATATTTATCCGGAAGAATTAAAGTTCTGCTCCCGGAGGAATACTCTTATTGTTCTGTTGGCAGTATGACCCAGCGTTCCGAACTTCCCTATTTCTATGAACATGGCTATGCATTTCCAAAAGATTGCAGAGTAACGTATGGGTTTGATGAAGAGACTTCAATGGTGTCGATGCGTTTTGATGCCAATACAACACTGAAAATGCAGGGGAAAAGCAGTGAAACGCTTCAATGTCTGTTGCCGCACCAGTGGAAAAAGGCAGGGGATGATGTGAATTTGATGGGGATTTGCTATCCAACCATCAGAGGTCTGGGAAAACTGCATGAAGGTTCGGTCTTTACGACCCGTGACCGCTTTCTTGGAATTCTTCCTACACTGGGATTGCCGGAAAATGAGAACTATCGGGATCGAACCCTGATACGCTACCTGAAAGAACTGGATGACAGTTTTACCGGTAATCTGGTTGGAGCAGATGCCTACTGGCAGGGGAAAAGCATCCATCCTCTTGCAGCGGGTGTCATGGTTGCAGATATGTTGGGACAGGTGAAATACAGAAATAGTTATCTGCAAAAGCTTCGTTCTATCTATGAAGATTGGTTCCATTATGATGGAGGGGCAGATGAGGCATTCTTTTTCTATGATAAAGAATGGGGAACACTGTATTACGGAGCAAGCGAGTTTGGAGCGAATACGGGTATTACTGACCATCATTTTACCTATGGTTACATGGTGTATGGAGCAGTGGTTCTGGCAACCTATGATGATGACTTTTATGAAAAATACCGGGACTTTATTGATTTGTTCGTACGTGACTATGCCAGTCCATATAAAGATGATTCACTGTTTTGCCGTTTCCGCAATTTCGATATGTATGAAGGACATTCCTGGGCAGGTGGTTATGCAGATAATAATTCCGGTAATAATCAGGAGGCAGCAGGGGAATCTCTGTTTGGCTGGGTAGGTGAATATTTATGGGGCTTAAAGACTGGCAACAGAGAATTTCGTGATGCCGGTATCATGGGCTTTACTACAGAGATGAATGCGGTAAAACAGTATTGGTTTAACTATGATGGAGATAATTGGCTGGATGACTGGAGTTATAAAACAGTTGGTCAGATTTACGGAAGTACCTATTTGTTTGGTACCTTCTTTAATGGTAATCCAATCTGTGTTTATGGTATCCACTGGCTGCCATTGTCAGAGTTTCTGACCTATTATGGAATGGAACAGCAATCGGTTGCAGAAATGTATCAGGGCCTGGAGAATGATACGATATACTGGAGGGAAAAGAATCCTGAGGCTGCGGATGATATCCCGGGGCCGGATGAATACTGGCAGCATTTAACATGGACATTGCAGTCACAGTTTGATCCTGAGGCTGCGGAAGAGAAATTTGATAAAAATCCGGAAAAGGTACAGACTTCGGATCGGTTTAATGCTTATGTATTCATCCAGTGTATGAAGGAACTGGGGACTCGAACCGATGATATTTATGCTCAGGGTGGTGTATCCTGT
This sequence comes from Lachnospiraceae bacterium, assembly GCA_051878935.1. Classification (GTDB taxonomy): domain Bacteria; phylum Bacillota; class Clostridia; order Lachnospirales; family Lachnospiraceae; genus CANQDT01. The sequence goes on from JBJELB010000050.1 coordinate 17,792, forward strand.
GGAGTGTATAAAAAAGGGGAAGACTATACGGCTATGGTATGGAATCCGAATCCTCAACCGATGCAGGTTCAGTTTTGCAGAGGGGATGAGGTATGTGGCAGTGCGGTTGTCTCAGGAAAATCGCTGGTACGTCTGAATCCTCTGAAGATGGGACAAACGCAGGCAGAAGCTCCGGTGATATCAGTTGCCAGTGGAAAATATGAAGATACGCAATATATTACAATGGAAACAAAGACAGCGGGAGCCCGGATATATTATACTACAGATGGGACACGCCCCACAGAGGCATCTACACCGTATAACGGTCCGATTGTTGTTTCTGAGACAACCTCACTGGCTGCAGTGGCAGTGCAGAAGGACAGCATTTCTTCCGGCATTCGTTCAAGTGAGATTGTGATAGAAGCAAAGGCGATTACCGGAACGGAGAATCTGGCCAGAGGAAAAGAAACGGAAGCTTCTTCGGTCGAAAATGAAGGCTTAAATGCAGATCAGGTAACAGATGGCAATTATTCCAGCAGATGGGCCTCGAAAGCAGAGGATGACGCATGGATCTGTGTGGATCTTGGAGAAGAGAAAGAGATCAGCAAAGCAGTTCTTACATGGGAGAGTGCACATGCATCCGCTTATCGTTTACAGATATCTTCCAATGGAGAGGATTTTGTAGATGTCGCCTGTGTGACAGATTCGGATGGTGGAACGGAAGAATTTGTTTTTGATGTAGTGAGTGCGAGATATGTCAGGATGCAGGGAGAGGAACGGGCAACAGAATACGGCTATTCCTTATATGAGTTTGAAGTATATGGGGCAGAACAGATTGAGACCCCTGTGATTGAACCGCGAAGTGGTACTTATCAGGGAAGAGTACCTCTTTCCATTCGCTGCGGAACAAAAGGTGTGCGGATTTATTATACATTGGATGGATCTGCTCCGGACGAGAGCAGTTTGTTGTATGTTCCGGGGATTATCCTTTCTGAGTCGGCAACAGTCAGGGCATCTGCGTTTAAGAAGGGAATGAAATCCTCTTTGACTGATTCTGTTACCCTTCATCTGGAGGCAGCACAGTGTGTAGGAGATGTCAATGGTGATGAAAAAGTAACAGCTTTGGACGCTTTGCTTGCCATGAAGTGTATCATGGGTGAGCTTACGCTGGATGAACAGGTCAGGGGAAATGTAGATGTAGACGGTGATGGAATGATTACATGGCAGGATGTTACGGGAATCTTAGAATACAGCTCTGGGATAAAAAGATAGAAACGGTACTGTTTTTGGTGAAAAATATGATACTTCTTCAAAAAAAGTGGTGTTTGTAAAACATAGTTTGTCCTGTATAATGGAATTAATAAAAGGAAAATATACTTTCAAGGGGGTAGCTATGAGTAATCGAAGACAACTCAAAAATGGTGTGAATCAAGTCTTTATTATTATGTTGCTTGGTATCATCATGATGATGTATGCACTGCCGGTTCATGCGGTGGAAAAGAAAAAGGTCCTTGTGTTTCAGTCTGATTTTTCACAGGGAGATTGTGGATGGTCCGGTGTGGCTGGAACCAATATTGATTTTTCTCAGGGATATGCTGACTTTGGCACTATTACTGCAGCTACAGACTGGCAACAGGCTATGATAAAGAGCCAGAGCTTTGAAGCGGATATTACATATGCTGTCAGTATTACGGTAGACTCCAGTATTGCACGCTCCATTATGATTAGTAATGATTCATCCAGAGAGTTAGGCGGGGTGTATGCGGTACCTGCAGGAGAAACGACGATAGAAGTTGAGTTTGAAGGCAAACCGAATATCGATAACCTTACGGTTTTTCTTGGTAGAAATGTAATTGGCGGGGCAAATAATGGAGCTGCCTTATTTGAGGAAGACCAATTAGGTGCACATACCTTAAGGATTAAGAATATTGCATTATATAAGTACATCGATCCGGTGCTGCTTCCACCGGCAACCGCTTCAGAAGAAGTGGCGGATAATGTACTGGTAAACGGTAATTTTGCCAATGATCTGACAGGCTGGGAGAGTAGGAACGGAACGCCGATTGCAACCCGGGATCGTGTTGATTATTACATCGAAACAGAAGATGAGTACCGTAATCTCTCTCTTTCACAGAATGTGACATTGAAGAAAAACAGTAATTATACGATTACATATACCGCAATTGCGACAGTCCCTCGTACTGTTTATGCGGCTCTGGACGGAAAAAAAGAATTTGAGAAGATAACACTGCAGGTAAATACACCGGAGGTAATTGAAACAACCTATCATACCGGAAGTGAAGAAGAACAGGTTACATTTTCTATTTACTGTGGCGGTGGTCTGGAAACCGGTGCATTTATAGATCACTATATTGGAATTTCGGATGTCAGCATTGTACGTGAGATACCGGAAGCGATTAAAGCGCCGGGTAATATTGTTGTATCTGTTACGGGCGATAATAAGGTTATGATTTCTTATGATCCTTCCTCCTTTCCTTCATTGGAAGGCTACCGCATTTATCAGAATGATGAGGTAATTGCGACGATTATGGATACCTCTTACACGATATCCGATTTGCCGTCCGGTACTTATACAATAGCAGTATCTGCCTTTGACAGCGAAGGAAATGAAGCAAAGAGCAGTAGTTATGAAATCGTGATTGATAAAAAGCCGGATTCGAATCCTATCACATCGGGTGGTGTGCTGGGATATGCTTTCCCTGCTTTCGTAGATGAGGAACCTGATACATTTTCGGATCCTACGCTTGAGAGCATTCGTATTCATGCAAAAAAAACAAAACTAGAGGTTGGTAAACAAACAAAGATTCAGATTTCTCTTCCGGAATCCGTTGTTGAAAAAAATGAAGAGAAAGAAGTAACATACAAGATTCGTTATCGTACGAACCAATCGAAAGTAATCAAGGTAAACAGGAAGACCGGAACGGTGACGGCAAAACGAACCGGAACTGCAAAGGTAATAGCCCAAATCACATTCTCGAATGGACAGACGGCACAGTGTAAATGCAAAATAACGGTGAAAGGTAGGGCGAAATGATGAAGAAAAGAATAATAAGCGCGATAATGGGTGCGGTCATGATTTTTACGACTGCTTTACCACAGACATGGGGTGAAACCGTTATGGCAGCTGAAGAAACCCCGTCCAGTATGTTTGCCAATTCGGATTTTAGTGATGGCTTTCAACAGTGGACGAATCGTTTGCCAAACGCAACGATAGAACAGGATGCTGACGGTGTGAATGTAGTATCCTTTAAAGTGGAAAACATTGGTCAGGTTGACTGGGAGTGTTCTCTGGCACAGGATGTTGGTGCTTCCAACATGGAGGTTGGGAAATACTATCGTATTGAGTTTGATATTAAGTCTACGGTTGCCAGAAAAATACTCGTTATGCCGGACAATCAGAGAAAAACAAGTAATATGACAGGCATAAAGGCAGGTTCGTGGCAACATGTGAAGATGGGGTTTGATTATGAAGAAAACATGTCTTCCAATATCCTGTTGTGTTTTGCACAGAAAGTAGATGGTATGACTCAGCCGATGTTTACGGATGCCCAGGCAGGACATACGATTCAGATAAAGAATCTGTCGATGTACCAGACCATACCGGCTGACCAGGATGTAGAAGGTAATATCATCAAAGATGGTACCTTTACCGGTGCCAGTGACTGGAAATATTCAATAGTAAAAGGTATGAGCGGTGGAAGTATAAAGAATTATGCTGCTTTTACCGGCATTTCAGGTAGTTCAGAGGCATCTGATATAGCACTCGTTCAGAAGAAGGTAGCGCTTCAGCGTGGAGATTATGATTTGAAATTTTATCTGACTTCTACCATTGACCGTGATTTTGTATACAGTGTTGGAGAGAATGTGTTCCGTGTATCTGCAAAGGCAGGAGAAGAAACAAAGGTAGAAATATCGTACCATTCGGATTCTGCCGGTGAAGTGCCATTTAAAATCTTGTTAGGAAGAACTTATAATGGAAAAGATCTCTTTAGTGGAACAGCACATGATATCCGAATCCGTAATGTGAGCATGGTGAGAAACGATCAGCAGGCAACTACATTATTACCTGAGATAACGAAGACAACTGCTTCAAAATACAATATCTTAGAGAATGGTAATTTTTATCCGGATGCTGCCGGATGGACATCAACGGCAACGAATTCAACAATTTATCGTCCAAATGGAAAAGATGAACAGTATCGTTATACATTCCAAATAACCGGTGATACCATCAATGACTATGATGTGCGTTTGCAGCAGGCGGAAAACAATAAGCTCTCTGCAAACACAACCTACCGTATTCAGGCTGATATTTTCTCTACAGTTGACCGTGACGTTACGCTGGGCTTTGAATATGTGGCAAATCGCATCGGAACGAAAAGTGTGAAAGCAAATGAAACGACAACCGTATCCTTTGAATATACACCGACAGCTGCTATCAACAATCCGTTTGCCATTTATCTGGGCGGAGCTTATGGAGAGCATGTTGTATCAGTATCCAATGTATCTGTGATTGAGAGCTCCTCATTGGGTACCAACGATGTGAATGACCCGTTGCCGAAGGCGATAGATAATCTGACGGATGTATCGGATCCGGAACAGGCAACTATTTTGAAAAACGGTGATTTTGGATATAATCTGGAATACTGGGACCGCTATCAGCTTGACTGGATGTGGCAGTATGATACGGTAAAATATACGAAACCGGAAAACGGAAATGGTATCAAGGTCTCTTATGGGGCAACTGGTACTTCACCGGATGACATTAAGATATGGCAGCAGGTGAAGATGAGCAAGAATCTTCAGTATGTTGTTTCCTTTGATGTATATTCCCAAAAAGGACGTAATTTCCAGATTCGTATGGATGGTCTGCGTGAAAACTTTGTCAAAACCATTGCGGTGCAATCGAAGCATACCCGTCATGTCAGTTTTAATTTGCCGGTGCAGAAAAAAGATAAGTTGGCAACCTTCAATCTGTTGATGGGATATTGTGAGAACACACCTTCGGATGACTATCTTGAGTTCTCCAATATGAAAATTGAAGTTTATAACTATGAGAATCTTGCTTTGTTGATTCAGGAAGGAAAGATGTCTGATTGTGATACGGTTCACTATGAAGCGGATGGAGATTTTACTGATGGCGTGGGAAGATTCGTTGTAGAAAATGCAACAGCAGATACCAGTGGACGCTTCCTGAAGCTGACACCATATACGAATATGATGAAGCAGGTGACCCTGACCAGGAATTCCTTAAAGTTCTTCAAAGGGAAAACGTATGATATCAGTTTTTACGCATGTGCAGACCCATATCGAACAGCAAACCTGTACATTAGGAATGGTTCCAACGATTTATTCCATCAAAAATTTGAACTGAAGTATTCTTCAGAAAGATATGTATATACTTTTACTCCTGATAAGGATTATGAAAGTGCAAGTCTGGTATTTGATTTTGGATTCAGTCAGGGACCTGTCTACCTGGATACGGTCCGAATCGATCTGCAGGGATATTTGGATGCAAAAAAATCGGTTGTGTCGACAAACTATGATATCCGTAAGGAAGATGACGCAACACCTCCTGTCATTTCTGAGCAGTCTTTGAATTACTGCGAAAAGGGCAAAGCGGTCACGTTAACCTACGAATATAATTCAAAGAGCCAGAGCTTTATCAGCCAGATTAAATCAGTATCGGTTGTTCGTAAGAAAGCGAAACAATCCGGCTCAGGCATTCTGTTTAAGGATGCCGGTAAAACGGTAGAAGCAATTTACCTTTGTGATTTCAGAGTTCCCGGACAGATTGTGATTCCTGCATCTGTTTTCGATGATTTAATGGATACCGGCGCAGATGCTCCTAATGAGCAGCTTTTTGAGATTGTATTAACAGCGCCATTGTATGAAAAAGTAGTGATTCATCAGAAACGTTATCTGAAACAACAATGGAATCTTGCATGGCAGGATGAATTTGGCGGTACCCAGATTTCTCTGGGACGTTGGTCTGTACAGGAGGGAACCGGTGCAGAGTATGGTTTAGATGGATGGGGCAATAATGAGCAACAGCTCTATACATCTCCATTTGCAGATGCAAAATATCCTGGTGATAACATAACTGTGTCGGATGGTGCATTGACGATTGCTGCACAGGCTGCAACAAATGAGGAGAGAGATCTAACCGGTAAAAAATATACATCCGGACGTATCTGGACGATGAATGATGATGGTACGGCACCACTCTTTGCACAGCAATATGGTAAGATTGAGGCGAAGATTAAGATGCCTGCAGGACTTGGTTACGAAGGTATCTGGCCTGCATTCTGGATGCTTCCGGTGGATAAAACATATGGTGGATGGCCATTGTCGGGTGAGATTGATATCATGGAAGCCCGTGGACGCCAGCCGAATAAAGTGGATGGAACGATTCATTTTGGACAGCCTTGGCCGAATAATGTAAGTGATGGCGGTTCTATCATTTGGGAAAATGACGAGGATGCGATTACTGATTTCCATGTATATGATATTGAATGGGAACCGGGTGAGATCCGATGGTACTGTGATGGTGCCTTATTCTATACAGCTAAGAACTGGTATTCACAAGCCAGTGGAAGCCCATCGCCATTTACCTATCCGGCCCCTTATGACCAGAGATTTTATATTATTTTGAATATGGCAGTCGGTGGAACATTTGACGTAAACCGTGTGCCAAGTGATGATGTATTGGACAACGCCAAAATGGTGGTTGATTATGTTAGAACCTATACAGCCGTAGATTCCAGCACATATGAAACGAATCCGGACAAACCCAAACTTACGAAAGATAAACTCCCTTCCAAAGCAAAAAAAGCTGATAAAAACAAGGATTATATCACCGATGGCGAGTTCAAGAAAGTAGTGATTAAGACAGACAATGGGACGGCTGCAAGCAAGGATGGCTGGACCTTTGCAACCCTTCCTGAATTTAGCGGGTCTGCCACATTGAAGACTGAAAACGGGTCAGCGAAGATTGATATCAAAAATGCCGGAAATGCTGTCCACTCTGTTCAGTTGATGCAAAACGTTCCCATTGTCTATGGTCGCTATTATGAAATCAGTTTTGATGCAAAGTCGACTTCCACGAGGACATTGACAGTGAAGGCCGGTGATGATGGAACCGGAGATGATAATGGTGATAATGTATGGACAAGCTATGGTATTGTCGATACAACGATTACTGATAAGATGGAACATTATTCATCTGTGTTCCAGATGACGAAACCGACTAACAGTACATGCCGACTGGAGTTTAACATGGGTGGCAGTACAGCAGGTTTGACATTGGAAAATATTCATTTTAAAGAAGTGAAGGACAGCAGCGGAGATGAAAACGGACGGAAACGTGTCCTTAATGACGGCAATGTTATCTATAATGGTTCCTTTAATGTGGGTGGTATCCAGCATATGACATACTGGAATCTGAAAGGTGCCAATAAAGATGTTCAGAAGCGTGTTTCGATCCTTCCGGTACTTTCCACGAAAGAATATCTGCCGATTTCTGTGATTTCCGGACATGATCAGGCAGCGGGATATGCTGTTTGTATGAAACCGGAGAAGCAGGAAAAGCTTCAGATTTACCAGGTCGGAAACCAGTTCCAGAAAGATAAAAACTATACGGTTTCCTTTGATGCATATAGTGAGGCAGCGGCGAAGATTGTAGTTAAGATTATGAATAAAGCCGGTAAAGTATTGTATACTTCCGTGGCACAGAGTATGGAACATGGAGATACCTACCGTACCTATTCCCATACGATACAAATGAAGAAGACTGACCGGGATGCCCGCGTGGTAGTTCAGGTTGAGGGAGGTACGACCTATATTACGAATCTTTCCGTTATGGGTGAGAAAGTACTTCGCGATTTTGAAGATATTTCCGTTTATCCAATAGCCAATGGTTCTTTTGAAAATGAGAAGACCGGCTGGACTACATACGGCGAAGTTGAGATGATGATTGAGTCGGATGCGGATCAGAAGAATCATAAGAAGGTTATGGCAGCCTCAGTGACCAAAAAGGGTTACAATTGGGAGAAAATGCTGATTTATGATGGAATTCAATTAGCGTCAGGTGTCACATATAAATTTGAGTTTGATGCCAAATCGGATGTTGTGAATCCTCTTGTCAGCGTGGCGATGGAAGATACGAATTATACACGCCATTTTGAACAGAGCAATGTCATGATTAAGAAGAGCTGGAGACATTATTCTTATACCTTTACTTCGAATTCGGATAATAAGGTAGCTTTGAAGTTCTTACTTGGCGCGAATGTCGAGGACTATACGTTCTATCTCGATAATGTAATGTTGGGTGTAGACGGTGCAAACCGTTATGCTGCCAATATTACACCACAGTATAAATATGGATATGTCGGTGAAGATGTGGTCCTGGATTACCTTGGTGATGAGGAATGGGCAAAGAAAAAAAGTCTGATGCTGATGGTTGATGGGAAAATGATAAGCAGTAATAAGGTTCAATGGACTGACGAAACCATTACCATTGATAAGAGCGTTTTCCCGGAAGCAAGTATTTATAAGATTTATATTTCTGATGCTAATGAAGAATTTGCCGACACGAATATTGTTGATTACAAGATCATTGATTTGGAAGCCAATAATGCGGTTGCCAATACCAGCTTTCAGTCAGGCTTGAATGGATGGATGTTCTGGGCAATGGATCAATGTGCTTCGTGGTCAAGTAACAAGGGAAGCATTGACATTCATATTAAGAAAAAAGTCAGTGAAGAAACTTGGGCTGTTCAGCTGAAGCAGGAGAACAATTCGGTTGAACCTGGTCATGAATATGAGTTGTCCTTTACCGGTGCCGCTACCATGCCTCGTTCAATTATGATTGAGGGTGCCAATTATGCAACGGTAGATCTGACCGAAAATCCGGAAAAGAAAACGGTACGCTTTACTCCGGAAAGTTATGATATCGCAATTAACTTCCTGATGGGTAATGTCAATAATACTCCGGATAGAGAACATCATATTTACATCAGTGATATTGTTTTACGTGAGGTAGATGTGGCAGGCAGATCTTCGAAGCAGAAAGGCAATACCAAAGATCCGGTGAGATTACATACTCCGGACAGTGTGGTGGTTCCAAATACATCGAAGAATGTCATTATTATGAAGATTAATCAGGCTTCTGATGCACCAAGTGGTGTGAAGTATCAGATTAAGATTCCTGGTGTAGTAAGCAGAACGATATCGAATGTCAGTAAGACGCTTAAGATTCCGGTTAAGAAATCCGGAACCTATGAGTATACGGTAAAAGTTCTGGCACCGGGACGTGGATATAAAGATTCCAAGGTGATTTCCGGTAAGGTCAGAGTCAGTATGGATCGCAGACTGTCGAGTCCAACCGATTTGAAGGCAGAAACATCCAGAGGAAGCATTTCTCTAAGCTTCCGACATAGTGGTGAGAAGAATTGCAAATATGTGATTTACTTGAATGGAAAAGAGATTGCCACTACGACGAAGAAGACATACAAGCTGAATCAGATACCGACAGGAATTCACAAACTTGCAGTGGCCGCTGTCGGAACGAATCAACGGATGTCTAAGAAGAGTAAAACATTATATGTTTATGTTAATAAAGGAAACGGTATATTTGATTTTGCATAGGAGTAGAAAAAATGAAGAAAACATGGGGTAAGATCATGATTTTTCTCCTTTGGATCTGTTCAATAACTGTGACAGAGCCTGTATCCGCCCAAGGGGATACAGGCTCTCCTGTTATGAGCGGAAAAATGGAAAAAAATCAGGTGGAAAATGGTAGATTTGATTGGGGATTAACCTATTGGAGTTTTTACAGTCAGAACGGATGTGCGACACTGGATTGGAATGAAAAAGAAGAAGCACAGATTAATATAAATTGGCTGGAAGGCCATAATTGGGATGTTATTTTCATTCAGAAAGATGTGTTGTTGCCATCCTCGGCAGCTTATACCTTGAGCTTTGATGCATATGCCTCTCAGAAGCGTGCAATCGAGGTAACGTTTAAGGGTTCGGACAGTACACATACATTTTCTCTTACGAAACGAAAACAAAGATTTGAAATGACATTGCCAAAAAAACTGACAGGAAAAGTGGAGCTTCAGTTTTTATTAGGAACGATGAATAGCGGTTACGGCTCCACTGATGGAGCACATCAGGTTTATCTGGATGACATTCAGATTACGGATGGAAGCCTTGTAACGGATGAAGCAGCCGAGGCGACAGATGTACCGGATATCTCACCCGTTGCTCCGGATGAAAAGCAGACGTATTATATCCTGCGAAATCGCGCATCTTCTTATGTATTACAGGCAACACCGGCCGGTGAGGAATATGTTCTGACCCAGGGAGATTATCGGAAACAGGCGAACCAGTTGTTTGTGCTCGAAAAGGCAAAAGGGAAAACATATCTGCGTTGTGCCGGAACCGGACAATATCTGTCCGCTCGGACAACGGAAGATGCAAGGACCCCGGCACTCTATTTTGCGGATAATAAAACTGCGAAACAGCAATGGGATATGGGTATCGCAGAACAAGGATATTATTCCATAGTAAACGAAACATTGGGGCTGGCAATCCAGACACCGGGCTCGTATGCATCCGAAGCGGTAGCGATGCAGATGGCAGAGAGATTGGAAGAAAATCAGGAACAGCAATGGGATATGATTGCGATCAAAGGGGACTCGTTAACAACGAAAAAGCCATCTGTGGATAACCAGAAACTGTGGAAGAAACAGGCTGTCACTTATCCGCGGTCAAAGAAGCTCGTTCCGGCAGGACCGATTAAGCTTCAATGGTATGGCTACCAGGGAAAAGAAAAGGTGAAGGAATATCGTATTTTCGTTGATGGAAAGAAGGTTGCTACCAGAAAACCAAATGGAAAGAAACAGATGAGTTGCCAATATTACTCCACTAAGGTATCTTCTCACACGATGCAGATACAGATGCTATTGCAAAATGGTGAGATTTGCAAGACATCTCCATTGGTATTTTATATTACGAAAAAGGGAGTCGGCTGGGGGACTCTTCATCGCACAGAGAACATGAATGAAGCCTGGTATTATAACTGGTCGATGGAGCCATCTCTGGGAACGGATGAGAATCTGGAATTCATCCCCATGATTTGGGGTAACTGGGGTGGTGCCTGGTTGCAGAAGGAAGAGAACAGGAAATATGGAACGGTGTTATCCTTTAATGAGCCGGACTTCGCAGAACAATCGAATGTTTCTGTAAAAGAAGCATTGACTGCGTGGAAAGATTTTGAAAACAGTGGTCTTCGTCTGGGCTCACCGGCAACGGCTGTGCCTGCATTCTGGTCACAGAACTGGTTCTGGAATTTCATGAACGGTATCGAGAAGAATAAGAAGCTGGATGTTGATTTTATTGCCATTCACTGTTATATGGAAGAAAGCAATCCGGAAGGATTTCTATATATGATTGATGAAACCTGGAAGAAATGGAAGAAACCAATCTGGATCACAGAGTTTGGCGTAGCGGAATGGTCTAAAGGAAAATGGAATGTGTGGACACCGGGAGCACAGAAGAAAGTCTATGCTTTTATGGAGAAAGTACTTCCTGAGTTGGATAAGCGTCCTTATGTGGAACGCTATGCATGGTTCCCGTTCGATCCTGAAGATGAATGGGGCGGCGCTTCCGGTATCTTTGATTACAATACCGGTAAGTTGAATAAGCTGGGAAAACTGTATCAGAAGCTTGGTGTTCCAAAGGGATATTTATCATGAAAAAAACAGACTAACCCGATAAATATAATACTGTATTGTCAGTGAAAACAAGCTACAATCAAACTGACAAAAGAAAAGAGACTGTCATGTGACCATAGGGTGACGGCCTCTTTTTTTGGATAGAGAGAATTTAAACAGAAGGACAGTGAAAGGAGCGAAATCAGTATGAAGTGGGAGTATGTGGATTCCTTTGGAAGCTTTACATTACCGAATCCGGATCAAAACAGTTATCTTTATTTTCCACTGGTAAATGAAGGTGGGGTAATGAGCAGTATTACACCGGATTTTCATGGAGACAGTAAGACCTCACAGAATACATTTTTATTAGAACCGGTAAGCAGTGAGAATCTGCATACAAGTATGATGACCCGTAATGTCTGGATATTGCAGGAAGGAAAACGCCCTTGGTCAGCTACCGGATATTCGACGGCACAGTTGGAATCAAGACGAAGCGATGATCATGAAGAGGTGTATTTAAATGCAGGCAAACTGTGGCATAGCGTGACTCGAATAAACCATGAATTGGGCTTGGAAAGTATGATACGGAACTTTTGTCCTCCAACACAGGAACAGGTTGAAATCATGCAGGTAACTGTAACAAATATATCTGTGTCTCCTCAGGAGATGCAGCCTGTGGTGGCGATTCCGATATACGGCCGTAGTGCAGATAATTATCGCGATCATCGTCATGTAACGGCATTGCTGCATCGTATTCATACAACTGTGGATGGAGTACTTGTATCACCCACGCTATCGTTTGATGAGCGCGGACATCAGAAAAATACCCAGACCTACGAGGTGATAGCAAACGGATCTGAAGGAAAAAAACCGATAGGATTCTATCCGGTCATGGAAGATTATATCGGGGAAGGTGGAAGTTTACTAACGCCTGACGCACTATTGCCGAATCGTGTCAATATGGTACCTCCGAATACTTCCTGTGAAGGCTATGAGGCAATGGGAGGAATTGTGTTTGAGAAAGAAACATTACAACCTTCGGAATCTGTTGCCTATCAGATTCTTCTTTCCTATAACGGTGAGGGGCATCAATATTTGGAGGAAAGCAGAGCCAATCAGGCATTTGAAGAGAATTGTGAGTTTTGGAAGCATGAGGCGGGGATTGAAATCGAAACAGGTAATCGTGATTTTGATCAATGGATGAGCTGGGTAGCAATTCAGCCGGTCCTTCGACGTATCTGTGGGTGCTCGTTTATGCCGCATCATGATTATGGCCGTGGAGGCCGTGGTTGGCGTGATTTATGGCAGGACAGCCTGGCATTGCTTTTATCGGATAGAGATGAGGTTCGTAAACAGCTGATCCGATATTACGATGGCGTGCGGGCAGATGGCAGCAATGCAACGATTATTGGTGTTCATCCGGGAGAATTTGTAGCAGACCGTAATGCGATTCCCCGCGTATGGATGGATCATGGATTGTGGCCTTTGATTACAACCAATCTCTATATTCAGCAGACAGGGGATTTTAATCTTCTGTTTGAAATGGGAACTTATTTTCAGGATGCCCTGATCAATCGTGGAGAAGAACGAGCAGAGGAACTGTTATCCGGGAACGGAAAACTGACGACACGGCAGGGAACAACCTATGAAGGAAGTATCCTGGAGCACATTTTGATTCAGAATCTGACGGCATATTATGACGTAGGAGAACATAATCATGGGAAACTGCGGGGTGCCGATTGGAATGATGCTCTTGATATGGCAAAAGAACATGGAGAGAGTGTGGCATTTACTGCTGCTTATAGTGGGAATCTGAAGACGCTGATACAGTTATTAAAACAAATAAAAGAGAATGGAATTCAGGAGCTGGAACTTATGTCAGAATTGAGACTGTTGCTTGCCGAGGATGCAGAGATAGCAGAAGATCCGGAGAAAAAACAGGCGCGTCTGACAAAATATTATGAAATGGTATGTTGTGGCGTGTCCGGAGAAAAAGAGTGGTTTGCAGTGGATGAAATGATTTGGAATCTTGAACAGAAAGCAGAATGGGTACAGCGACATATCAGAGAGACGGAATGGATCAATGACGGGAATGGACATGGATGGTTTAACAGTTATTATGATAATCATGCCCGTCAGGTGGAAGGCGTCAAAGAGCATGGAGTGCGGATGATGCTGACCGGTCAGGTGTTTACGATTTTGTCGGGAACAGCGACGGATGAGGAGGTCAGACAAATCATCCAGACTACAGATGATTTTTTATACCGTCCGGAACAAGGTGGTTATTGCCTTAACACGGATTTCCATGAATGTAAAGAGGATCTGGGAAGAATGTTTGGGTTTGCCTATGGTCATAAGGAGAATGGAGCAGTGTTTTCCCATATGGCTGTTATGTATGCCTATGCATTATATGAGCGCGGATATGCAGCAGAGGGGTATCAGGTACTGAAGAGTTTGTATCAACAGGCCTCCAACTTTGAAGTGAGCCGCATTTATCCGGGAATACCGGAATACTTTAATGACAGAGGAAGAGGTATGTACCATTATCTGACCGGAGCAGCAAGCTGGTTCATTTATACGATACAGAATCAGGTATTTGGAATACGGGGAATTGGCGGCGATTTAACTTTTCAGCCACAATTGCTGAAAGAGCAGTTTGATGAACATAACAGGGCAACGATTGCATGCAGCTTTGCGCAAAGAAGATTCCGTATTCAGTATGTCAATGAACACGGGAAAGAAGCAGGACAGTATGGAATATCTCATATTTTTTTGGATGATATACCACAAATGGGTATGGCGATAGCAAGAGAAACGTTGTTGTCCCTGGATGAGAATCAGGAACACAATATCACAATCATATTAGAATAAGGATGAGAAACCATGTTAGATAGAAACAATCGATTTATTATTAACAATTATGCAAAACAATCTACTTTTGCCAGTTTTTTACCGGGAATCAGTGGAAAGAGAGGTATTCCTATCTGGTGTTATTATGTGAATCGCGGGCAGTGTGTTACAAGCTTTGGTGTTCAGGATAAGGATCATTCCATTATGGAGTTTGTACCGGCTCATCAGGCATATCAAAACACAAAGCGTTTGGGCTTCCGGACATTTATTAAGCTGGAAGATAATAAAATCTATGAACCATTTGCCGATGAACAGTTGCCTACGGTTATGCATATCGGAATGAATGAATTGGTCATTGAAGAGACGAATGAAGAACTGGGATTACAGACAACCGTGACTTATTTTGTACTTCCTGAGGAAGCATTGGGTGGTCTGGTACGAAAAGTCAGTGTTCGGAATCTGCATGAGAAGGCAAGGAACATCACCGTTTTGGATGGTATGCCTGCGGTAATTCCATATGGAGTCAGTCTGGAATCCATCAAGAATATGTGTCAGACAGCGAAGGCATGGATGGAGGTTTTGGATGTTGACAGTCATATTCCATTTTTCCATGTCCGCGCCAGTATGGCAGATACGGCAGAAGTGAAAGAAATCACAGGGGGCAATTATTCCTTTGCACGTAATGGGAAAGGTGCGCTCTTGCCGGCCATCGTAGATGCAGCATGTATCTTTGATTATGATACATCCTTAGAACATCCGGTGTTATTTGCATCGTTGGAAGATGGAGATTTTCTTGCACAAAAACAAATCACAATGAATGATATGCCGTGTAGCTTCTTCTGGAATCAGGAAAATACGGAATCCGGGGAAGAAATGGCGCTTTATGAGATCTATGGACAGACCATTTCGAAAGAGACGTTACATCAAATGGTTGCCCAAAGTGAGCAGACTGTATGGTTTGAGCAAAAGCTCGAAAGAGCGATTGCCCTGACGGAGGAAGTGACGAAAGCCATTGAGACGAAAACAGGACATGCTCTGTTTGATTTGTATTGCCAACAGACCTATCTGGATAATGTATTGCGTGGCGGCTGGCCGGTTCCGCTAGGAAATAAGCTGTTTTATCTTTATTCCAGAAAACATGGAGATATCGAACGTGACTATAATTTCTTCAAGATGTCACCGGAGATTTATTCTCAGGGAAATGGTAACTTTCGTGATGTCAATCAAAACCGCAGATGTGATGTGATGTTTGCACCGTATGTGGGAAAGGATACGATTCATACATTTTATAATCTGATTCAAATTGATGGTTATAATCCATTGGGAATTGACCGGATTACGTATTGTGTTAACAGCCTTGTCAGTCAGGAAACATTAGCACAGGAGGTTGTGGAAGCGGAACGCGCTGATTTTGTGATGATGATATCACAATCGTTTACACCGGGCAGCCTGATGAAGGAATTGCAACAATATCACTATGTGAATGATATTCCTGTGGAAGAGCGCCTCGAACGAATCGTATCCGAGGCAGTATGTGACAACAAGAGTGATTTTATTGAGGGATACTGGACGGATCATTGGACTTATAATCTGGATTTGATTGAAAGCTATCTGAGTGTTTATCCGGACAGGGAAGAGGAATTATTTTATTTCGATGAGAGTTATACCTATCGCAAGTCGGAAGAGACGATTTTGCCAAGATGCAAGCGCTATCAGAAGACGGAAAAGGGCATTCGCCAATATCATTTCCTGGAGAAGAATCCAAAACAGGAGAGTGACTATCTGTTAAATCATTCCGGCGAGATTGTTCATGCGAATCTGATGGAAAAATTGATTTTGCTATGTGCAGTGAAATTTGCCGCGCTGGATGTGTATGGTATGGGTATCGAAATGGAAGGCGGCAAACCGGGATGGTATGATGCATTAAACGGACTTCCTGGATTGTTGGGTTCTTCCATGTCTGAAACGTATGAGTTGGCAAGAATGTTAGAATTCACTTATTCGGTATTGCAATCGAATCCGCATGATGTGGCACTGTTAACAGAAGTAGCCGAATTGTTGGAGAAACTCGAGCAGGCCATTCATGATAATCAGGAGGAGCTGGAAGGAAAAGAACAGCTCATCAGCTTCTGGAACCAGATCAATGACGGTAAGGAAGCATATCGTGAAAAAACGAGAGAGACGGTTACCGGCGAAAAGAGTATGGTATCTGCGAAACGTCTGATGGATATCTTAAGTCAGATGATGGATGTCGTAAACCGTGGTATTGAGCATGCGATTCATTACGGAAAAGGCATTTGTCCAACGTATTTCTATTATGATGTGATCAAATATCATCAGGATAAAGAAGGAATATGGCCGGAACAGTTCCGGATGCATCTGGCACCGGACTTTTTGGAAGGCTCGGTACGTTTCATGAAACTAACGGGACGCGAAGGAGAAAAAGAGAAGTTATATCATTTGATAAAGAAGAGTGCATTGTATGACAAGCCATTAAAGATGTATAAAGTGAATACTGCTTTGAACGAAAGCTCTCTGGAATTGGGACGTGCACGTGCATTTACACCGGGTTGGCTGGAAAACGAATCGGTATGGCTGCATATGGAATATAAGTATCTCTTAGAATTATTGAAAAATGGTATGTACGAAGAATATACAGAAGATTTCCGAAACGCAGCCGTTCCGTTTTTGGATGCAAACGTATATGGCAGAAGTTTATTAGAGAATTCTTCTTTTATTGCAAGCAGTGCCAATCCAAACGAGAAAATACATGGCAAAGGATTTGTGGCAAGATTGAGTGGCTCTACTGCGGAATTCTTGCAGATGTGGCAGATTATGATGTTTGGACGCCGTCCGTTTCTTGCGGCAGGAGAAACATTGGAATTGTGCTTTGAACCATGCATACCGGACTATTTATTGGACGAGACCCGGATGGTTCAAGCCACCTTCTTGGGTAAGATCGCTGTCATCTATCATATGGCAGAGAAGAAGTGCTATTTCCCGGGACGATATAGGGTCGTTCGATATGAAGTAACAAAAGAGAATGGTGAGAAAATAGAGATTACCCAGGAAAGAATCACAGGTGAGCTTTGTGAACAGATCAGACAGGGCAAAGTGACACAGATAGAAGCCTGGATAGAATAGGAGATGAAACATATGAAACAGGGAACTTATCAGCTCATTACTACGAATTGGGCAAAACAGCAATTGTGGCATGCAGAAGAAGGATCATTAGAAGAGATGGGATGTATGCAGGTTGTAAATATTCATCCGGAATTTCAATACCAGACGATTCATGGTTTTGGTGGAGCTTTTACCGAAGCAAGTGCTGATACATTTGATCATCTGGAGCCAGAGGCGCAGGAAGAGTTTTTACAGGCATATTTTTCTGAAGCGGGGCTGCGTTATAACGTTGGAAGAACGCATATTAACAGCTGTGATTTTGCACTGGGCAATTATGCATATATGACGGATGAAAAGGATACAGAATTTCAGAGCTTTACATTAGAACATGATAAGAAGAGTATGTTTCCATTGATTGCCCGTGCGGAAGCAGTTAGTGGAAAGAAGATTTCTATGCTGGTATCTCCCTGGAGTCCTCCGGCATTTATGAAGACGAATGGAGAGATGAATCATGGTGGTAAACTAAAACCGGAATACCGTCTGGCGTGGGCACGGTATCTTGCGCGTTACATTAAGGAAGCCAGAAAAGCAGGATTGATGGTATCTTATATGACGGTTCAAAACGAACCGGATGCCATTCAGACATGGGATTCCTGCCAATATAATGCCCAGGAAGAGATGGAGTTTGTCAGAGATTATTTGGGACCGGTACTGTCAGAGGAAGGTCTGTCTGATATTAAGATTATAATCTGGGATCATAATAAAGAAATTGCCTATGCCCGTGCTGATGCGATTCTTTCTGATGAAAAGGCATGTTCTTATATTCATGGAGTCGGTGTACACTGGTATACCGGAGATCATTTTGAAGAGCTGTCTTTGATTCGTGAAAAGTATCCGGAACAGGAGATTTTCTTTACAGAGGGATGTGTAGAATACAGTCGTTTTGCTGATTCTTGTGAGATTGACAAAGGCGAGATGTATGCACATGATATTCTGGGAAATCTGAATCATGGTGTCAGCTTATATCTGGATTGGAATCTTCTTTTAAATGAGCAGGGTGGTCCGAATCATGTAGGAAATTATTGTGCCGCACCAATTATGGCATGTGATGGAAATAGAAACATAGAAAGGCGTTCCAGCTATTATTATATTGGCCATTTCAGTCGTTATATTCAATCAGGAGCGAAACGCATTGCTTTCTCACGTTATTGTGCTGAGGTGGAGACTGCTGCTTTTCTAAATCTGGATGGCAGCCGCACTGTCATATTGCTAAACCGAACAGAAAAACGATTGGAATGCAACGTCAGAGAGCAAGGCTCAGGCAAGCAGGTGATGCTGGAACCACATAGTATTGCTACCTTACGTTATCTGCCGGCCGGCTTGTAAAAAAAAGACACTATATAAAAATGTATGGCATTATTCGCGGAGCTTGAGTGCAGTATAATGAAAAAAAACGGAGAGGAGTAAGGTTGTGAAAGAAGTAGCTTCAAAATTTTGGAATCAAAGAAAACTGCAGCTAATGGCTTGGATGGGAATCATATGGATGATTGTTTTTTGTTATATTCCGATGGGTGGTATCGTGATTGCTTTTAAGCAGTATAAGATTACAAAGCCGATTAGTGAAGCAGCCTGGGTAGGGCTGCAGAATTTTAAAGATTTCTTCGCAAACGAAGATTTTTGGAATATAATTATTAATACATTGGGAATCAGTGTGTTAAAGCTGGTGATTGGATTTCCACTCCCAATTATCTTTGCCCTGCTGTTAAATGAGATTAAGAACACGAAGTTTAAAAAGTTCGTACAGACGGCGTCCTATTTACCGCACTTTATTTCATGGGTTGTATTGGGAGGTATTCTGATTACATGGTTGGATGCCAACGGTGTTATCAACGATTTATTGGTTGGTTTGGGCATCACAAGCAGTCGTGTTTATTATCTGGGAAAACCGCAGTATTTCTGGTGGCTGGCTTTGATTTCAGATTCGTGGAAGGAACTCGGATGGAACGCGATTATTTATCTGGCTGCAATCTCCGGTATTGATCAACAGATGTATGAGGCGGCGACGGTGGATGGAGCCAGCAAATTGAAAAAGATACTGTACATAACACTTCCTTCTATTAAGGGAACCATTGCGATTTTATTTGTATTGGCAGTAGCCGGAATGATGAATTCGAATTTTGATCAGATTTTTATGTTGAAGAATGTACTGAATGCAGAACGAAGCACCGTTATTGATATTCATGTATATGAGATGGGTATGAGAGCAGGTCGTTATTCTTATGCGACAGCAGTTGGTTTGTTTAAATCCGTCATTGCCATGATTTTATTGTTAACTGCTAATAAAACAACAAAGAAATTGACCGGTAATTCATTATATTGAGAGGAGATGCAAGAGAAATGAAAATTCAACGTGAAGGAAAACATGTTAAGCTCAGTGTTGGCGAGCGCGTATTTGATATTTTCAATGTAATACTGATGGTAGCAATTTGTTTCCTGTGCATCTATCCAATATGGTATATTGTAGTAAACTCGTTCAATGATGCCAAAGATGCAGCATATGGTGGCATTTACTGGTGGCCAAGAGTTTTCTCGCTTGAGAATTATCGGGCTGTATTTGCAACCTCCGGTTTACTGCAATCGTTTAAAATAACGATTTTAAAGACCGTAATCGGTACAACAGTGAGTGTCTTATTTACTGCTATCGTTTCCTATTCATTTTCCAAGAAATATTTAGTGGGAAGAAAGATATATATGGCAATCGGAACGATTACAATGATATTTTCCGGTGGATTGATTCCGACGTTTATCTTGTTCCGTTCCCTGCATTTGTATAATAACTTTTTAGTTTTTATCTTGCCGGCGATGTTTAGTTTTTATAATGCGCTGATTATGATGAGTTTCTTCAGGGAACTGCCTCCATCTTTGGAGGAGTCTGCACGTATTGATGGTGCCGGAGATTTTACGGTATTTTTCAAAATTGTTTTACCGTTATCCAAGCCGGTAATTGCAACCATTGCATTGTTTAACGGAGTAGGACAGTGGAACGATTATTTTTCCGGTGTTATGTACATTAATGAAAGAAGCCTGGAACCGATTCAGACGTATTTGTATCGGATTATTGCGGAATCATCATCCAACCAGATGGTAAATGCAGCACAGAGTGTAGCAGCAACAACTACCTCTACAGCGATTAAGTTGGCTACAATGGTTATCACAACGGTGCCAATTATGTGTGTTTATCCATTTTTACAGAAATATTTTGTAAAAGGTATGATGATTGGAGCAGTAAAAGAATAGAAAGAGAGAGGACAAAATTATGATGAAAAAGGGTGTTGCATTTTTATTGAGTATTGCGATGATATTTTCCATGACTGCCTGCGGCGGCAGTGAGAAAAGCTCGGATCTGCAAAAAGACATTGAGGTTGACGGAAGCAGACCGGGTTGGGAGCAGTTTGCAGATGATAAAGTTACGTTAGACTGGTATGTAAACTATTCCTGGTTTAACACAACATGGGGAGAAAATTTAGTTTCCAAAACGATTACAGAGGAAACAGGAATCGACGTAAACTTTGTCGTTCCTGCAGGTAATGAGTCAGAAAAATTGAATTCCATGATTGCGACGGACACACTGCCTGATATCATTACATTGGGTTACTGGGAAGGCCAGATAAACGATATGATCGATGCAGATATGATTTATCCTCTCAATGAACTGGCAGATGCGTATGATCCGTACTTCTGGGAAGTTGCAGATGAGAGCCGTTGTAATTGGTATACAAAAGAAGATGGTAACTTGTATTGTTATCCGAATTCCTCGTATTCTCCTGAAGATTATGAGAAATATGACAATATTGGTTCTAACCAGACATTCTTAGTACGGAAGGATATCTATGAAGCAATCGGCAGTCCGGATATGAGTACACCGGAAGGATTTAAACAGGCTATCAGGGATGTTGCTGAGAAATTCCCTGAGGTAGATGGACAACCATTGATTCCAATCGGGGCAGATGAATTTACTGACTCCGGATGTAATTCGTTTGACCAATGGTTGATGAACTTCCTTGCCGTTCCTCACGAAAAAGATGGAAAATACTATGATCGTTATACTGATCCGGAATATGTAGCATGGCTAAAGGCGTTCCGTGAATTAGGTGAAGAAGGATATCTTGCAAATGATATTTTTATAGATAAACGTGCACAGATGGAAGAAAAAATTGCACAAGGCAGATATTTCTGCATGATTTATCAAAGGACAGATATTCAGAATCAGGAGAAACAGCTGTATGCTGAAAATCCGGATAAAGTATATATTGCAGTGGACGGACCGAAGAATTCCAACGGAGCTGACCCACAGCTGCCTGGCTCCAGTGTGAACGGTTGGACAGTTACTATGATTACAAAGAACTGTGAAAATCCGGATCGGGCAATCCAGTTCCTGACCTATTTTATGAGTGAACATGGACAAAAGATGATTTACTTAGGTGTGGAAGGGGAGACCTATGATATGGTGGATGGCAAAGCAGTTGTCCGTGATGATGTACTGGCATTGCTGCAGTCTGACCGCACTGAATATGATAAACAATATGGTGCAGATGATGCATACTGGATGCTGCAGGATAATGCAATGCAGCTTCAATGGATGCCGGAACTGGTTGAACCTATGAAACAGTTAGAGGAGTGGACTTATCCATATACCGTATATGCCGGACAGTATGACGTTTCCTTTGCAACGGATTCTTCGGAGGCTATAGCAGATTTAAAGATTAAAAATGAGTGGGGTTCTACATTACCAAAATTATTGTTGGCTTCATCTGAGAAAGAATTTGATGAACTTCTACAGACATTCGTAGAAAAGCGGGATGGCTTTGATTATGACCTTGTCATGGAAGAATCTACAAGACAAATGGTAGAAGCAAAAGAAAAACTAGGGATGAAATAAGAACTTGGATACAATAAAATAATTTGATGTTTTGAAGCAGAGAGCGTTAGAGCAATGTTGGCAGTAATCCCGACGCTCTCTGCTTTTTTCTTGAGTATTGCTGTAAAAAGTCGTATACTAAAAGAAAAGATACAGTAGTGAGAGGAAACTATGATTCGATGGTTTAATAGACAGAAGCTGAATGTTAAATTTACGATTATTATCGGTATGGTTATCTTTATTCCGTTGATTATTATTTATCTTCAGATTTTTCAAAACTTTAAAGTGGAAAAAGTGAATGATGTCATGAAAAACATGGAGGTTAGTCTGGCACAGAATCAGAGCAACCTGGAAAAAACAGCAGAGCTGTGTACGATGTCTTCCCAGGCCTTTTTAAACAACGACGAGTTGAAAGAATATGTGACCAATATTTGTGATGGAAAAGAATACACTACATTGGAACTGATCAATTTTAATAAAGACTGTGTCAAGGATATGGAGCGCATTGTCAACAGTAATCCTTATTTATATCAGGTGCGTGTATTTGTTAACAGTGATACGATGCATGAAATGATGCCGATTTTATATCGCCGGGAACGTATCTCTAAGATTCCGTGGATTTATTCCTATGAGAGCGGGAGCTGGGAGTTTGATTATTCGAATCCCATTTTTCCGGTTACGACGATGAATGTGGCCAATCATATTATGTCGTTGATTTCCACTGTTGAGGATCATGAGCATGGTGAGATGGCCATTGTCGAGGTTACTGTGCGTATGGAACAGGTCTTTCCACAGATGTTCCAGAATACGGATGCGGCTTGGACTGCTTTTGTTGATTCTACCGGTGAGGTGTATGCCCATGCAAAGGATAGCAGTAAATGGGATGCATACAGCAAGGAGATTCTGCAATCAGTTCGAAAGAATGGAAAAGAAAAAAGTGTGATAACGACACAGTTTAATGGGGAATCTGTCGTCTTGGGATACATACCGGTCAATTCCTTACATGGAGGTATTGTACAGCTGGTGAGCATGGAACACGATTTTGAAATGTTGAATCGCCAGCGTATAGGATATCTTTTTGTATTATTGTTCATTTTTATTGCATTGATGATGCTGATTGACCGGATTGTTTTGATGGTACTAAAACAATTCTATCAGATTCATGTTACAGTTTCAGAGGTACATAGTGGCAATCTGGATGCCAGAGTTAAAGTGTTCAGTGAAGACGAGATGGGGGCGTTAGGCAATCAGGTGAACCAGATGCTGACAGAGATCCAGAATCTGATGCAGCAGAGTCTGGATCAGCAGTTATTGGTAAAAAATTCGGAGATCCGTGCCTTGCAGAATCAGATTAATGCCCATTTTATCTACAATGTGTTGGAGTCGATTAAGATGATGGCGGAAGTGAAGGAGGATTATGAGATTTCGAATGCTATTACATCTCTGGGTAAGTTGTTGCGCTATAGTATGCGATGGGTTTCACAGAATGTAACAGTGGCAGAGGAAATTGATTATATCATGAACTACCTGAAACTGATTAATCTTCGATTTGATTACGAGATTTATTTATCTATGAATCTGCCGGATGAGATGATGAAACAGGAGATTCCAAAGATGTCGTTACAGCCGATTATTGAGAATGCGATTTGTCACGGTCTGGAGGATATAGCGGAAGATACGAGTATCTATATGAAAGGTACGATTGAGGAGGGAATCTGCCAGATAGAGATTTCAGATGCCGGTGTGGGAATGACACAAGAACAAGTGGATGCCTTGCATAAGAAGATAGCCGGGGAGATAGACGTCGGAGGTGGTTCCGGAAACGGTATCGGTCTTAAGAATGTACAGGATCGTTTACAGATTTCTTTCGGACCGGAATATGGTATTAGTATTCATGCAAAACTGGGATGTTACACAAAGGTCATTGTTCGGTTCCCGAAAACGAAATAGGAGGAAAATATGAAATCAATCTTGATTGTTGAGGATGAGAAGATGATCCGATTTGGGATCAAGACGATGGTAATGCGCTCATCGATTGCACCAATCGAAACGATATTCGATTGTAAGAATGGAGAAGAAGCCCTGAAGATCCTTCGCGAGAATAAGATAGATGTTATGATTACAGATATCCGCATGCCGAAAATGAATGGAATTCAACTGGTGCAGAGTATGCAGGAGCTGGAACATAAACCTAAGACTATAGTGATTAGCGGGTATGACGATTTTAATTATGCAGTGGAGATGATGCGTTGTGGAATCAGAGATTATTTGCTGAAACCAATCGAACGTGAGAAACTGGATGCTCTTCTATGTAAACTGGAAGAAGAATTAGAGCGGGAGAGTGAGGAAGAACAGATATCGAATCGTATCGGTACACAACAATTGAAATATATGATAATGAATCAGCGCATCTCAGAGGAAGAAATTGAATTAATTAATCAGCAGTATGGCGGTCTGCTTTCGATACCTTATATTGTCGTATGTACAAATTATGCAGATGATCCTGAGAAAATCAAAGGATGGATGATGACTTTACCGGATGTGGAGGGACAGGATTACGTTCTTTACATGTCTATGAGTCAGGAGGATCTGGTAACCGGGACAATCGATTCTTTTGTGGGGATCAGCAGAGAACACCGAAGTATCCATGAGTTGAAACAGGCATGTGAGGAAGCATATACTGCCCGTAAGGAGGCTTTTGTGAGAAAACTGCCGACCTGCATGTATACGTCTGAGCAGGTTGCTTATGAAGAGATACCGCCTAACTTTGCAGAACAGTTTGTTCATATGATTGGAAATACGCATATTGAAGATGGGTTTAGGCAATTTGATGTTCTTTGCCGCAAAGCGTACAAGGGATTATTCGATCCGGATATGTTTTTACAAATGCTGCGTCAGGTGGTGGATGGAGTAGTTGCAACATATCATAAGGTAATATCTCTGCAAAGAGATGCATTTCAGCAATTGTATGCAGTTTTGGAATTTGATAATATGGATGTATATTATCAGGAATTTCGTCAGTGGATGTTCGATATGAATGATATGATTCGCATTGAGTTCGATGATTGTAAAAACAAAGAAAAGATGAACGAAGCACTCCGCTACATACATGAGAACTATGGCAAGGATTTGAATATGGCAGTCGTTTCCAATCACATTTCTATGAATTACTCCTTGTTCTCATTAACTTTTAAACAATATACCGGGGTTAATTTCGTAAATTATCTAAAAGAACTGCGTATGAAAGAAGCAAAACGCTTATTACAAGATACGGAAGAAAAGGTAATCCATATCAGTCATATGGTTGGGTATGATAATGAAAAGCATTTTATGAAAACCTTTAAAACAATGTGTGGTGTTTCTCCAACAGAGTATCGTAAGAACATTCGTATCAGTGAAAAGCAAGTATAGTAGAAAGATTTAAGATTCACAGAATCTTCATTTTTTTCACACGTGAATTTCACAATCCTTCTTTATCATGAGAGTACATCTTAATGATAAAGGAGGATTTTTTTATGAGAAAAACAGTTTGTCGTGGTATGGCATGGATGATGGCAGCTATGATGCTGGCAGGAGCATTAGGAGTTACCGCATCGGCAAAAGGTAGAATGGGACGAATGGAACCGGGTTACACATTTCAGGAAGCAGCTCCATGGGATGCTCCGGAGGATATGGGACAAGTTCCGTTTGAGGAGCCTGAACTTGATTCGCAGATGTATGACGAGGATGCAGAAGATGGCGCGATGTATGATGAAGATGAAGAGTATAAGGAACTGAAGGTAGCAAAAAATTCTGTAACCATTCGGGAAACGAAGAAGCATACAATTAAAATTCAAACCCGTCTGAGTAAGAAAACAAAGATTACATACGAAGTCAGCAACCCGAAGGTAGCAACTGTATCAAAAAAAGGTGTGATTCGTGGCTTGAAAGCCGGAAAAACAACCGTGACGGTTACTACTTCCAATGGTTATCAGGCTATCATAGAAGTGACAGTGAAGAAAATGGCCGGTACGCAGAAGGCAGGAGTGAAGAAGGGTCAGACATCTGCACAGAACCCTCAGGTTGTGCCGGAAGACACGACAGCTGAGAATGTGACAGCTGAGGAAGCAGCTGTTGAGGAGAAGACCACTGAGGAGACGGTCACCGATGCAGAAACCGAAGATGCTGCGGCAACTGAGGGAGAAGAATGGTGATTGGCAAGATTATTTTTATGATTGGTTCGTATAAATAGAAGTAGAGATTTTGATGTAGATATGTTAGAATGTAGCATATAAGAGAGGTGGTTAGATGTCAGAGAAAAGACTTAATAATACAATTTTTCTTATGTATTTAGTTACCGAGAATTATTGTAAGAAACACAATATAACAACAGATGAATTTCTGAAGTTAGATGAAAAATATGACATTATAAACTATGTTGCTGAATGTCCGGATGTATTTGATAGTATGACAACTGATGAGATGGTTGAGGAGGTTGAGCAATATGTATTACAACTTTAATACAGTCTTGTATC
Organism: Lachnospiraceae bacterium; assembly: GCA_051878935.1. Classification (GTDB taxonomy): domain Bacteria; phylum Bacillota; class Clostridia; order Lachnospirales; family Lachnospiraceae; genus CANQDT01. Next base: position 44,917 of record JBJELB010000050.1, read on the forward strand.
ATGGAACGGTTTCCGAAATTGAACATATAGATGTGAATTTAGGACGTGCAAGAAAAGACTTTGGAAAAGGGTTTTATATGGCCGTTTCTAAGAAACAAGCCGTAGGCATGATGCATAAAAAGTATAGAGAAGTTGTAAGAAGATTTTGTATTGATGTGCAGAGAACGAGGTGGGTTGCCACATGATTTTGATATGGTGGTTGGACCAACGGCAGATGATGACACAGCCTTGTGTTTGAAATCATATTGGGACGGACTCTATGGCAAGGTAGGTACTTACGAAGCCAAGGCAATACTGTTGAATAACTTGGAAACAGAGAATCTGGGGGTGCAATATTTTATTGGTAAACAGGAAATTGTCGACAAGTTAATTACGAATATAAGGGCAATTGATTGGAGGTAGCGTTATGAGCGCAAGTAAAATTGAAATAACTACGGGAATGTGTGTTGTAGCCCTTACCAAGTATATCATGTGTAAGTATAATCTTGATTATGAAACGTCTTATAAGAAACTATTAACCTCTGAGTTATATCAATTATTGCAGGATGCAGAAACAAGGCTGTTTCTCGAAACAAATGAATATTTGTATGAAGCCTACGATAAAGAAACGGAATTAGGAACAGACGCTCTGTATGAGTTTATTAATGATGAGAATATTTAGCAAAGAAGCCTGTGCTTTCGCATATATTATTGTTAACTATGTATAATGGTGAATATTATGTGTGGAATCGCAGGCTTTTATCATGCTCAGGCAGACTATCTTACTGCTGCACAGAAATATCAGAAGATTTTGAAATATATGTCCCGCTCGCTTAGACACCGGGGGCCGGATGAGGAAGGAATCTATTTGGGAGCCCATGCAGGTCTTGCCCATGCCCGTTTGTCAATCATCGATTTGCTGACAGGAAAACAACCAATGAAGAAAATAATCGACGGTTATGAGGTTGTGATTACCTATAACGGAGAAATCTATAATATGAAGGCATTGAGAAGAGAATTGCAGAATTTGGGATATGTGTTTGAAACACAGAGTGATACAGAAGTGGTTCTGATGTCCTATCTGGCATATGGACGACATTTCGTAGAAAGATTAAATGGTATCTTTTCTTTTGCAATTTATGACGAAAGAGAGAATTGCTGTATTTTATATCGGGATCGAAATGGGATAAAACCCTTGTTCTTTATGGAAAGAGAGAAAGAAGTTATCTTTGGTTCGGAGCCCAAAGCGATTTTTACTTATCCGGGAATACAGGCAGCCGTCAATGTAAAAGGATTGAATGAGGTGTTTGGAATCGGTCCGGCAAAGACCAGCGGGTGCGGTGTGTTTGAAGGAATGGAAGAGGTATTGCCGGGACACTATTATGTGTTCCAACAGGGGATGCGCCAACAGATTTGTTATTGGAAATTAAGCAGCAGGGAACATGAGGATTCCTATGAAGAAACAGTAGAAAAGCTTTCCTGGTTAATAGAAGATGCTATCACCGGACAGATGTTATCGGATGTGCCGATTTGTACCTTTTTATCAGGAGGGCTTGACAGCAGCCTGGTGAGTGCGGTTTGTGCAAAAAAAATGGGAAAACAACTGACTACCTTTTCGTTTGATTTTGATGGGAATCAGAAATTTTTCAAGGCGAACCGGTTTCAGCCCTCCCAGGACCGGCCCTGGGTAGATAAAATGGTTGAAGCGATTCATTCGAAGCATTATTATCTGGAGTGTGACAATGAAGCGCTGGTGGATTGTCTGTATGATTCCATAGCAGCGCGGGATTTGCCGGGGATGGCGGATGTAGATGCCTCTCTTCTTTATTTTTGCAGGGAGGTAAGTAAGATTTGTAAGGTTGCGATGACAGGAGAGTGTGCGGATGAAATCTTTGGAGGATATCCGTGGTTCCATAGAGAAGAATGCTTCCGCGCCAATACATTTCCGTGGTCAATGGATTTGGAGCCCAGAAAGCAACTGCTTTGTGATGATTTTTTGGAAGTCCTGCATATGGATGAATATGTACAAAACAGGTATGAAGAATCTCTGGCGGAGGTTCCGAGACTGGACGGAGAATCGGAGACAGAAGCCAGGAGACGCGAGATTACCTATCTGAACATGCGGTGGTTTATGCAGACGCTGCTGGACCGGATGGATCGAACGAGTATGTATGCCGGGCTGGAGGCACGTGTACCGTTCGCAGATCATCGTATCATCGAATACATGTGGAATGTGCCGTGGTCTATGAAATGCCGGGCTGGAGTGGAAAAACATTTGCTGCGCAAAGCAGCGCAGCGTTTCCTGCCGCATGATGTATGTTATCGCAAAAAAAGCCCATATCCGAAGACGTATCATCCCGGATATGAGCAGATGCTGATTCGTAAAGTTTATGATATGGTATGGCATTCCGATGCGCCGATTAACCGTTTTTTGGATAAGAAGAAGGTGTTATCGTTTATCCAGAGTCCGTCTGACTATGGGAAGCCTTGGTACGGACAGCTGATGGCAGGACCACAGATGCTTGCCTACCTCATTCAGGTCAATGAATGGTTAACCAGGTATCAGATTATCATCAAATTATGACATTAATTGCATTTCCGTTGTGATATGGCAATCATAGCGATAATCTGGATTGGTTTCAACTGGCTCATCCGGCTGTTATGATAGTCCGGATCCAGAGTCACATCTTTTGCAAACCAATGTGGCATCTGATAGGCATTCGCTGCTTCAATGGAAGGAAATTCAACCTCCGCCAGTATCAGTCCTTCAAATAAATCTTCAAAAATATCCAATTCGATCGTGCAATGATTGGTGGTCGGGATGAGGTAACGTGTCTTACGGATGATATTTCCATCTGCCTTGGTCAGGAGATGTTCGTAAGACTCTTTGGTAAGCGGCAATTCTACTTCTTCCCGTGCCATCATACCGCGTCCCTTATATGTAAGAATATACTGATCATCTTTTTTGCGAATACGTACAACCGGGTTGGTGCTCAGGTAAGCCTGTTCAATCTTGTGGTGCGGATATTTTTCTAAGTTCTGGGGTTTTTCATTAATGATAAATTTTCTTTCGATTTCCATAATGGCGGACTCCTTTGTTATTGCTATTCATCATTATAGCATAAGAATTTGGAAATTCAATTTCTTGTTTCAATAAAAAAGAAATAGTGCTATAATGATGTGTTGAAATAGTAAATATCTTATGGAGGTTGACTATGAAAAAAGTGTGTGTGTTATTCGCTGAAGGCTTTGAAGAAGTAGAGGCACTTACAGTTGTAGATTTACTAAGACGTGTTAAAATAGAAGTTCTGTGTGCTTCGGTTACAGGAAACTTACTCGTAACCGGAGCTCATAATATTACGGTACAGATGGATTGTCTGATGTCAGAAATATCAGAAGAGGAGATGGATTATCTGATATTGCCGGGAGGAATGCCTGGGACTATCCATTTGAAGGAAGATCCACAGGTGCGTCAGTGGATACAAAAACGTGCTACAAGGGAAGCCGGAATTGCGGCCATTTGTGCTGCCCCAAGCATTTTGGGAGAACTGGGAATTCTGCAGGGAAGAAGAGCAACCTGTTATCCGGGATTTGAGTCTGCATTACAGGGAGCGAGTGTATCGGAGGAACCGGTTGTCCGGGATGCCAATATCATTACCAGTCGCGGAGTGGGAACGGCAATTGCATTTGCATATGAATTAGTTTGTGCATTATGTGACATAGACACGGCTGAGGAATTGATGAGAGGAATTGTGTATGATGGAAAATAAAAAGAGCTGGATATGCAATTCTTTTGTAATCTCGGCTGTTTTATCAGGAATCCTGGCATTTGTGATAGATGTTTTAGAGCGCCGTTCTTTCTATGAAGGTTTGCGTTATCTGTATCATAATCCGCTGAATTATATCGTGAATGTTGGAATTATCTTCTTTATGATGTCGATTGTGTGGATGGTGCGAAGACGGATGTTTGTATATGTTTTTGTATCGATTCTTTGGCTGGCTGTCGGAATTACCAATTTTGTTATTTTAGGTTATCGGAATACACCATTTACGTTTGTGGATATTCAGCTGGCTGCAGCAGGACTTGCTGTTATGGATAAATATATGTCCTCTGCCAGAATTGTGGCACTGGTCATCCTGATCGTTGTGCTGATTGCGGCCTTAATCTTGTTTTTCGTATACGGGCCGAGACATAAAAAGAAAATATCTTATATCCGTAATCTCCTGGTTTATCTGGTATTACTGGGAGTATACAGCTTGTTTCTGCGATTCTGCATTTCAAACGAGTACATTGTCACGGAATTCGGTAATATTAAAATCGCTTATGAAAAATATGGTGTGCCCTATTGTTTTGGTATTACATTGATTGATAATGGCATTGACCGTCCGGCAGACTATGGAGAAGATTCTGTAGAGGAACTGGAACAGAAACTGGATCAAGTGCCGGAGCAGATTCCGGACGAGAAGCCGAATATCGTGTTTGTTCAGTTGGAATCCTTCTTTGATGTGACTCACATGAAGAAACTGAAATTATCAGAGGACCCTATTCCAAATTTCCGTTCTCTGAAAGAAAACTATTCGCACGGATTTCTTCATATGCCGTCATATGGCGCCGGAACGGCCAATTCGGAATTTGAACTGATTACCGGAATGAACCGCAGTTATTTTGGTTGTGGTGAGTATCCGTACAAGAGTGTATTGCAGAAAAAAACCTGTGAATCGATACCATATGCGCTACAGGATATTGGCTATAGTACCCATGTCGTTCATAATAATCGTGCACAATTTTATGACCGTGATCTGGTATTCACACATCTGGGATTTCAGAGTTTTACCAGTCTGGAATGTATGGCGCATACAGAAAAGACTTACAACGGTTGGACGAAAGACCATGTGCTGACAAAAGAGATTATGAAGAGCCTGCGCAGTACCCCGGGTAAAGATTATGTTTATACGATTTCAGTAGAAGGACATGGTGAATACCCGGTTGAAAAGATGGAGAATCCGGAAGTTTCAATTACAGGCGGGATGAAGGATAAAGAGCGCAGAAACCGCTTGGAGCATTATATCAATCAGACCAGA
>JBJELB010000051.1:0-49884 GCA_051878935.1 Lachnospiraceae bacterium
TTGCGTTGCAAGTGGTTACCAAAAACAGCATAAAAAAGATATTTGAAACACTTCGGTGGATGAGTTGGCTCATAAGGCGCGTAATCAGGCGTGATGGACATGGAGTGCAATGTCTTTCTTAAACCGGAAAACGGTGCAAGAAAAAACAGATACGCACCGCAGCCAGCGGCAGCCCACAGGGGCAAACGACATATTTTTATATAATAGTAGGAGGTTTCCTATGTTTCGAATGTGGGGAAAGATTTTTAAGGATCATCACCTATTAAAGGATACGGTAATTATTAATGATGATCCGGCTCTGAACAGGACGCGCAAGGTCTTTCAGGCGGTAGAACAGATTTGTTATGAGTTTGATCTGGGAAATCCAATCTGGCTTGATGCCAATAAAGAGGAATTTATCCGACATGCAAAAACTCGTTTTACAAAGGATAACTTCATCGAGATAATTGATTTCGATTTTTTGGAGATACATGTGATAGAGGAAGATTTCTAAGCATATAATGATGCCAAAAGGGTAATGGTAAAAAATCATGGTGAATAAGGATCTGATGTATTTGCAGAGTTTGTATCCCGAAGAGGCAAAAACAGTTCTGAAAATCGTGCAGCAGGAATGTGATAAAGTGGATTATGAGGGAAGCCATATGTATGATGAGTATCCCGATAAAGAATGGATTCGATTTGTTTCGAGACAGATACAGGAAAAAATTTCGGATGTTATACAGGACTCAGAGACCACGCAAGATGAATGGGAAGAGGAGGCTCTGTCCGGCATGGATGCGGAAAGAAGAATGCCGCCACCACCACCGGGGTGTGGACCGGGGAGACCGTGTTCTCCGTCGAGGCCGGAATACGATCGGCCAGAGCATCATCGGCCGGAGCATCATCGGCCGGAACATCATCGACCATGCGGACCGGGGAGATGGTGTCCGAACAGTCTCGTTGACGTATTGTTGTTAAATGAAATTTTATGTAGAAGAAGTGGCAGATGCTAATCTGGCAGGAGGAGAAGAATGGACCAGTTACTTCCAAAGATAAAAAAACAGATAAACGAGTCTTTAATTTCTATTATTTTGAGTAACCAAAGAGTGAAAAATGAAATGACAAAGGTGAAAATCAGACCGGTTGTTTTGGATGATAGTATTTACTATCAGGCGTCAGTGCAAAAAGGGACGCAGGTTTTTCATCAAAATTATTCCGCGACAGAGTTGCTTGAGCGGATAGAAGAATGGCTTACCGTGTCATTTAAACAGATGGAATTAAAAAGTGAAACGATAACAATGACAGCACTTGTCAGTAAAAAGGGAAAGGCATCTGTGAAGGTGCGTCAGGAACAAAACGTCAGGAAAGAAAGCATATTGAATAATCGGCAGAAACATTATATTTTACAGGAAGGAATGAAAATTCCTTTTATGATAGACCTGGGAATTATGACAAAAGAGGGAAAGATTGTTCAGAAAAGGTATGATAAATTTCGTCAGATGAATCGTTTTTTGGAATTTATCGAGGACATCTTGCCGAAACTTCCGGATGATCGGGAATTAACGATTTTGGATTTCGGATGTGGTAAATCGTATCTGACGTTTGCGATGTATTATTACCTTCATGAACTGAAATCGTATCAGGTGCGTATTGTTGGACTGGATTTGAAAAAGGATGTCATTGCTCATTGTAATCAGATGGCTGAAAAATACGGATACAAGAATCTTTCTTTTTTGGTTGGAGATATTAAGGACTATGAAGGCTTCAATCAAGTTGATATGGTTGTGACGCTGCATGCCTGTGATACAGCCACGGATTATGCATTAGCAAAAGCGGTTACGTGGAATGCAAAGGTCATCCTTTCTGTACCGTGCTGTCAGCATGAGTTGAATATGCAGATGAGTAAGAAATCTGTACTCTCTCCAATGTTAAAATACGGTCTGATTAAGGAACGATTTGCAGCTCTTGCGACCGATGCAATTCGTGCACAGCTTTTGGAGCAGTTGGGCTATCAGACGCAGATTCTGGAATTTATTGATATGGAGCATACCCCAAAGAATATTCTGATACGTGCAGTAAGAACAAATAATAAGAAGAAAAATGAGAAAGAACTACAGCAGTTTTGTGAGTTGCTGGGAATAGAACCGATGCTTGCCAAACTTCTGAATGAGTAGCCCGAAAAAGATGTGGCAATCTTTTATGAGGTCATGTATAATGTAGTGGGATATTCTTGTGATAAAAGATAGAGGTGAAGGCATGAAAGGGAAAAAGCGTGTGAAAAAAAATACAGTTTTTAAAAGAATGGTCAAAATCTGGTTGCTTGTGTTTGCTGTCATGTTGGCCGTATTATTAGGAATTGTTTGGTTTCAATATGGAACACATGTAGTGGATATGGCAAAGTCAGCGAAAGTTAAGGTTGATGAGTCGACATATGACACATTTCGAGCTTCTCAGACATCATTAGTATATGATGCGGATGGAAATCTGTTGAAAAGCCTGAAGGGTGAAAAAGATGTTTATTACCTGACGATTGAGTCGATCCCGGAATATGCAAAGGAAGCAGTCATCTCAGTAGAGGATAAGAAATTCTACCAGCACGGTGGTGTGGATCTCATGGCGAATATTCGTGCAATGCTTGCTCTGGTCAAGAACCGTGGTGAGATTAAACAGGGTGGAAGTACCATTACACAGCAGTTAGCCCGTGGAGTTTTCTTGACTTATGAGGTGTCCTGGGAACGAAAGATAGCAGAGATGTTTATAGCCAGGGAATTAGAAAAGAAATATACAAAAGATGAAATACTGGAATTTTATTTAAATACAATCTATTATTCCAATGGTTATTATGGTATCCAGGCTGCAAGCAATGGATATTTTAATCGAAGTGTAAACTCCTTGTCGTTGTCGCAGATTGCGTTTCTGAGTGCGATTCCAAATAGTCCAACGATGTATGATCCATATACGAATATTGAGAATACGTTGAAACGGAGAGATGTGATTCTTAACAGCATGTTGGAAGATGAAGTGATCACACAAGAAGAGTATGATGAGGCAATTGCAGAAGAGATTAAGGTTGTAAGGAAGAAAACGAAACGGAATAATTACGTGGAGACATATATTTATGACTGTGCAACGAAAGCTCTGATGAAAGCGAATGGATTCCGGTTTAAATATCAATTTGCATCGGATTCAGAAAAAGAAATTTATCAAGACGATTATGATAACTGGTACAGCATGTATCAGAAATCATTATATACAGGCGGATATCGTATCTATACTTCCATTGAAATGGATAAACAGAAAATGTTACAGGATTCTGTTGATACAAATCTGGCATCTTATACGGAAACGAATGACGAAGGTGTTTACCGGATTCAGGGAGCAGCGGCATCCATTGACAATGAGACAGGGCGGATTGTAGCAATTGTTGGAGGACGCTCACAGGATACCGAAGGGTATACGTTAAACCGTGCTTATCAGAGTTACAGACAGCCTGGTAGTACGATTAAACCATTGATTGTTTACACACCGGCACTGGAACGCGGGTATACGGCCAATTCCCGTGTTCCGGATATCCGTTTTGCAGAAGGAGAAGGTCCTAAGAACTCCGGTGACACTTACTCCGGATGGATTAGTATGCGTGAAGCGGTAGAACGCTCCAGAAATACAGTGGCATGGAGACTCTTCGAAGAAATCACACCGAGAGTTGGTGTAGAGTATCTTGCGAAGATGCATTTTGCGAATCTGTCGCCGGTAGATTATCATGTTCAGGCAGCTTCCCTGGGAGGACTGACTTATGGTTCTAATGTCGTTGAGATGGCATCAGGATATGCATGTCTGGTTAATGATGGTGTTTGGCGGGAACCGACTTGTATTGTTAAGATACTATCTTCTGATGGTTCGACTGTAGTAAAAGATGACATTGAGACAACAGTTGTTTATGAAGAAAATGCGGCCAGACAGATGGTTGACATCCTGGAAGGGGTACTGGTCAGTGGTACAGGTGCCAGCATTGGTGGATTTTATAATATTGATTCAGCAGCCAAAACAGGAACAACCGATAGTAGTAAGGATGGCTGGTTCTGCGGTATGACTCCATATTACACGACAGCGGTCTGGGTTGGAAATGATGAGAACAAAGAAGTATATAACCTGTATGGTGGCAATACACCGGGATATATTTGGAAGCAGTATATGAATGCAGCTCATGAAGGTCTGGGTGAGAGACATTTTGCGACATATTCCAGACCAGAATCCAGTAAAGATTATGAGTCGGATGAATTAGTATATTATTATGAGGAAGAAGTGGAGGAATCTGATAGCGGAGAGGAAACAGGATCGGAGGAAGAATCAGGTGAAGTAGAAGAGCCGATATCTGAAACAGAAATTCCGGTGGTAACAGAGCCTCAGCCGGACTCCGGAAATGTGGAAGATACTTATCAGGAAGGTCAGGATTAATATTCTATCATAAGCTAAGGGGTGGTGCAGATTTGCACCACCCCTTAAATTATATACGAATACTATTTGGAAGCATTCTGTTCTCTGATATATTTTTCCTTGAAAGCATTAATTCGGTCGGTCGGATTTAACAAACCACTGATGGAACCATTATGGTTTAACTGGTCGATAATCAATGCAATATATTTGCTCATATCAGCGGACACATACCAAGGTCTTGCTAACAATTCAGGCGACTGATACGTAAGATTGGTGGTAATAACTTTTTCGATGATTCCATTTTTGTGGAACTCATCAAAACGATCCAATCCATTGGTGAACAATCCAAAAGTAGAGACACAGAAGACACGGCGAGCTTTTCTGCGCTTTAATTCTTTTGCAACATCCATCATACTTTCACCGGAAGAAATCATGTCGTCGATAATGATCACATCTTTTCCTTCTACGGTATCACCCAAAAACTCGTGGGCAACAATTGGATTGCGGCCATCTACAATCGTAGAATAGTCACGGCGTTTATAGAACATTCCGACATCAACTCCCAAGACGGATGCCATATAGATAGCACGGTTCATGGCACCTTCATCCGGGCTGATTACCATCAGATGTTTGTTGTCAAAATGTAAATCATCAGTTGTGGAAAGCAAGGCTTTAATAAACTGATACGTCGGTTGTACGTTTTCGAAACCTTCCAATGGAATGGCATTCTGTACACGAGGATCATGTGCATCAAAGGTAATGATGTTTGTGACACCCATGTTTGTTAATTCCTGAAGCATCAAAGCACAGTCCAGGGATTCCCTTGCGGAACGTTTGTGCTGGCGGCTTTCGTATAAGAAAGGCATAATAACAGTGATTTGTGTAGCTTTTCCACCGGCTGCAGCAATCAAACGTTTCAAATCTGCAAAATGATCATCCGGTGACATGTGGCATTGATGTCCACATAAGGAATACATAATGTTATAATTGGTTACATCTAACATGAAGTATAAATCGCGGCCACGTACGGATTCGCGGATAATACCTTTTGCTTCGCCGGAACCAAAACGGGGACATTGTGCATCAATCAGATAGGTATCTTTTTCATAGCCGCTGAGTGCCAGGGATACTTCATTCTCGCGAAGAGCCTGTTGTCTCCAGGAAACAATATAGTCATCTACTTTTTTACCAAGTTCCTTACTGCTCTCTAGGGCAATGATACCGAGATCTCCTACGGGTATTTTATTCAGCTGTGCAATATCTTCACTTCTAGCCATTATTTGATTCCTCCTAAAGCTTTTTTTACACGAATATCATCTCCATATATATTGAGAATCTGATAATTTTCAATAATACGGGACACAACACGCTCCGAATAACACTCTGATAATTCGGAAAGAGAAAGATTGGTCGAAATGATGGTAGAGCGCCTGCAAAGCAAACGTTCATTCAGGCATTGGAACAGATGGGATGTAACAAAGCTGTTAATCATCTCAGTTCCCAAATCATCAATAATTAATAGGTCACAATCCATCAGATATTGGAAGGACGTACCTTCCGTACTGTTTTCTTCTTTCCGGAACATGCGCTTACTAAGGATATCAAAAAATTGAAATGCTGTCAAATAGACAACCATATATCCTGCATCCAGCAATTCTTTGGCAATACAGTTTGTCAGGAATGTTTTACCGACACCGGCATTACCCTGAAATAAAATATTGCCATGTCTGGTTGGAAACTGCTCCACAAAAGTGTGGCAATGTTCGACAACAGAACGAATATTGTCTCGTGGAGACGGTTTTTTGCCGGAACGTGCGGTGGAATAGTAATCGTATCGAAAGGTAGAAAAGTTTTCCTGTTCCAGATGGGATTTGATATTGGATTGTTCATATACCTGATGTACGATTGCCTGCTTTAAGCAGGAACATTTTTCATTATTAATATAACCGGTATCTTTACAATTCTTACATGTATATATTGGAGACAGATAGTTGGCAGGATAACCGTGCGACAACAGAAGCTGCATTTTTTGTTCTGATAATGTATGAATGCTCTCTTTTAGCGAGGAGACGTCTGCAGAAGAATCCTGCAACAGAATTCTTCCCATACGGGCAGAGACAGCTGCAATCTGCAGGTCAACCTTCTGAATCTCCGGTATTTCCCGGTAAATGGATTGTTTTCGATTGTCCGATTGTTGTTGATTCAAAGCCCTTCTTGTCTCATATTCCTGCATGATGAGGCGAAAGGTGGAATTCTCAAGTGCCATTTATACTCCTTTGGTGGTATTTGCTTTTTCTATGAGCTGCTCCGTAATAGAATCATAATCATAGGAGCGTTGCTCAAATTTAAGAAAACGATTCTTCTCAGCTGAATGCCCCGATTCTTTTCTGGTAGCACGCTTAGAAGGAGAAAGAAACGCAATGGCCTCTTCCACAGTAGTAATGCGGTTTTCATGCCAGGTATTTGCTACCTTTTCTATGTAAGCCATGCTTTTCTTGTTCAGCTTCGTACAGTAATTGATGAGGTATGCAATCAACTCCGGTGTGAAGTGAAGCTGCTCATAGAAGAACTGTATCGTATTCAATTCCTGGATAGACAGCGCCTTATCAAGGGCCATGCCTGCTTCGCATATCACTCCGTTCATGTTCTGCTTTTCAAACAAAATGGACAATTCTTTTGGAGTGTAAGTTGTTTTTGTCAATTGTGGGGTTTGAATCTCGACAGATTTCATCGTAATTTGCTCCTCTTTATGGATTAAAGGTAACATTTCGATTCCTGTGATATTCTTTTCTTCGTCAAAATCCAACATGATGATATGCTCCTTTTGCCAGTACAGCAATGCACGTGTCACATCTGACTCGGTATGATGGAGTTGATCAGCAATGTTGGGAATGGTAAGAGTATCTGTATTTAGGTTTCTCAATAGGTAAAAATAAACTTTTAAAAATTCGCCATTTGCATTAGGCATATAGGTGTCAATAAAAGTATTGGATACAGAAGTTGTAGACGAAGTACTGGTGTTTCTAATCTGTAAACTTTTCAAAGCAAGTCACCTCTTTTTCTTTGTCGGAAACTCATTGTAGCATAGGAGTTTTGAAAAGAAAAGAGAACATGTGTTTGCAGCGACGCGGTTCGACAAAATGTGGAAATTGTGAGTTTTGTGGATAACATTATGTCGAAAAAATGAGTTTCATAAGCGAGGTACGGTTTTGCGCGGTTTTGAAGAAAATGTGATGTTTTTCTGAAGTCGAAAAAATGTGAAAAAAAACCACAGGTTGTGGACAACTATATTGTGCATAAACCTGTGGATAATGTGGATAACTAGAGTCCGAGGAGCTTTTCGCCAATAAGTACAACGTCTCCGGCACCCATAGTTATCAACAAATCATTTTCTTTGCAATTTTCTAAAATAAATTTTTCAACCTCATCAAAGGACTGGAAATAATAGGAATCACATCCTTTTTTCTGTAAGAGAGTTAGAATATCTTTTGAGGAAATATCTCCGGGATTTTGTTCTCTGGCAGCGTAGATATCTGTCAGGATGACATGATCGCTGAGTGACAATGCATCTGCAAATTCGTGTAAGAATGCTTTTGTTCGTGTATAGGTATGAGGTTGAAATACGGTCCAAAGTTCATCATGTGGATACTTGAGAGCGGACTGTAAGGTGGTTTTGATTTCTGTTGGATGATGGGCATAATCATCAATGACAGTAATACCACCCAACTTTCCTTTGTATTCAAATCTACGATCGGCGCCGGAGAATTTCCGGAGTCCTTCTGTAATTGTTTGAAAAGGAATATCCAGACTGCGTGCAGCGGCAACAGCGGCTAGTGCATTGGTGATGTTATGAGTACCGGGCACTGATAAATCGATATGAACCTGAGTCTGTTCTTTCGCCATAACGTCGAAGTGGGCATTGCCCAGTTCATCAAATTGGATATGAGCCGGATAATAGTCGTTAGATGGGTTTATACCAAATGTTAAGTAATGACAAGGCAAATCGCGAACAATGTAGGATGCACAGTCCATGTCACCGTTGATGACCAGTAATCCGTGATCGTCAGGGAGACGCTCTGCAAAATATTTAAAGGAATCTTCAATTTCCTGAAGATTATGGAAGAAATCCATATGGTCTTCTTCTATATTAAGGATAATACTGATGGTTGGGTAGAATTCATGAAAACTATTCGTATACTCGCAGGCTTCCGTTAAGAAAGTCTGTGAATGACCCACACGTATATTGCCATCGATTGCCTTTAAGTTTCCGCCTACAGAAATAGTAGGATCCAGATCTGCTTCCAGTAAAATGTAAGCTAACATGGAAGTTGTGGTAGTCTTACCATGAGTTCCGGCTACAGCGATGGCGTCCTGATAATTTGCCATGATCTGGCCCAGTAAAACGGCGCGGCTCATATGAGGTATCTGTTTTTGGATGACAGCCATATATTCCGGATTGTCTGGATGAATGGCAGCAGTATATACAACTAAATCAATATTGTCGGTAATATTGGAGGCACGTTGTCCGATATAAACAGAAGCCCCCAATGTTTCTAAGTGGTCGGTTGTACGCGAAGCCTTCTGATCAGATCCGCTAACGGTAAATCCTGCATTTAATAATATAGCGGCTAAACCACTCATGCTGACACCGCCGATGCCGATGAAATGTACATGAATCTTATTTTCGAAATCTATTTTATACATGTCAGAAATTATCCTTTCACAATATAGATAAAAATATATAGAAAAATCCAAACTACTTTCATTATAGAACATAATAATGAAATAATCAAGGATGCGACTCCGGAAAGAGTGAAAGATTGAAACACGTCGGAAATTGGTGAAAAATAAACAAAAAAATATAAAAAAGCGTTAAAAAATTATTCACTTTTACTAGGAATAATGTTATAATGAATATTATCGTTAAAGAGGTGAAAGTATGATTAAGAAAGAAATGATTGCCATGCTATTAGCAGGCGGACAAGGAAGCAGACTGGGAGTTCTTACCTCAAAATTGGCAAAACCGGCAGTTGCATTTGGCGGTAAATATAAAATCATTGATTTTCCACTGAGCAACTGTATTAACTCGGGAATCGATACGGTTGGTGTCTTAACACAGTATCAGCCACTTCGGTTAAATCAGCATATTGGTATCGGTATTCCTTGGGATCTGGACCGTAACATTGGTGGAGTGACCGTACTGCCGCCATATGAAAAGAGTCAAAACAGTGAGTGGTATACAGGTACAGCAAATGCGATATTCCAGAACCTGGATTATATGCAGTATTATAATCCGGATTATGTGCTGATTTTATCAGGAGACCACATCTATAAGATGGATTACGAGATGATGCTGGATTACCACAAGTCCAGCAATGCAGCGGTTACCATTGCAACGATTGAAGTTCCAATGGAAGAGGCAAGCCGTTTTGGTGTTGTTATCACAGATGATGAAGGACGTATTACGGAATTTGAAGAAAAACCGGAACATCCACGCAGTAATAAAGCGTCTATGGGTATCTACATATTCGATTGGAAAATACTCAAGGAATCTTTGTTGGCACTGTCTGAGCAGCCAAACTGTGATTTCGGAAAACACATTATACCATATATTCATGAAAAAGGGGAAAGAATTTGTGCATACGAATATCAGGGTTACTGGAAAGATGTTGGAACACTGAGCTCCTATTGGGAAGCCAATATGGAATTAATCGATATTATTCCGGAATTCAATTTATATGAAGAGTTTTGGAGAATCTACACGAAGAATAACATTCTTCCACCACAATATCTTTCAGCTGATTCTGAGATTACGGGTAGTATTCTGGGTGAAGGAACTGAGGTATATGGTAAAGTGAAAAATTCTGTTATCGGATCCGGTGTTACCATTGAAGAAGGCGCAGTAGTTCAGGATTCCATTATCATGAACGGTACATATATAGGAAAAGATACTGTAGTTCAGAAAGCGATCATAGCTGAGGATGTTAAAATTGGAGACGAAGTAGAGATTGGAGCATTCAAGGAAGAACCAAACAAGACTGCACCACATATCTATAATGATGGACTTGTTGTTATCGGAGAGAGTTCTGTCATTCCTTCCGGCGTGAAGATCGGTAAAAATGTAGCGATTGCAGGAGAAACGACTCTTGAGGATTATCCGGACCAGGTACTGGCAAGTGGGGAAACATTAATTAAGGCAGGTGGAAAATAGATGAGAGCAATAGGAATTGTATTAGCTGGTGGTAACAGCGGCAAAATGGGAGAATTAACAGCAAAGAGAGCCATAGCGGCAATGCCCGTTGCAGGTTCGTACCGTGCGATTGATTTTGCATTAAGTAATATGTCAAATTCACATATCCAGAAGGTTGCGGTATTCACACAATATAACTCGAGATCCTTAAATGAACATTTGAGTTCCTCCAAATGGTGGGACTTCGGACGGAAACAGGGAGGTTTGTATACCTTTACGCCGACGATTACGCCGGATAACAGTATGTGGTATCAGGGAACGGCAGATGCGTTATATCAGAACATCAATTTCCTGAAATCCAGTCATGAGCCGTATGTTGTGATTGCCGGTGGCGATGGTATTTATAAGCTGGATTATAATAAAGTATTAGAATATCATATTTCCAAGGGCGCAGATATTACGGTCGTATGTAAGAATATGTCTGACACGGAAGATGATATCAACCGCTTCGGTGTTGCAGTTACAAATGAAGATAACAGAATCGTTGACTTTGAGGAAAAACCTTTGGTTGCCAAGAGCCAGCTGGTGTCAGCAGGAATTTATGTCATTCGCAGAAGACAGTTGATTGAATTGTTGGAGAAGTGTCATCAGGAAGGCAGAACTAATTTTGTTATGGATGTCATCATGCGTTATAAGGACGTGAAGAAGATTTATGCCTATGAGATGAAGGAATACTGGAGCAATATTGCAACAGTAGAATCCTATTACCGGACGAACATGGATTTCCTAAAGAAAGAAGTTCGGGATTATTTCTTCAATCAATATCCGGATGTATATTCAAAAGTGGATGATTTGCCACCGGCAAAATATAATCCGGGATCGGAGGTCAGAAATAGTATTGTATCTTCAGGATGTATCATTAATGGTGTTGTAGAGAATTCCATATTGTTCAAAGATGTTTATGTAGGAAATCATTGTACGATTAAGAATTCAATTATCCTGAATAGTGTTTACATAGGAGATCATTCATATATTGAGAATTGTATTGTAGAGAGCCGTGATACGCTTTGTGCTAATACAACACACGTAGGAGAAAATAATCAGATTAAAGTAGTTGTAGAAAAAAATGTGAGATACATTTTATAAAAAATACTTTCATCCAGAATACTAAAGGGGGTATCAGAACATGCAGATTACAGATGTTCGTATAAGAAAAGTTGCTAAAGAAGGAAAGATGAAAGCAGTGGTATCTATTACGATTGATGAGGTATTCGTGGTACATGATATCAAGATCATTGAAGGTGAAAAAGGGTTGTTTATCGCAATGCCAAGTCGTAAGGCATCGGATGGAGAGTACCGCGATATCGCGCATCCGATTAATTCTGCAACCAGAGAGAGCTTACAGGCTTTGATTTTGGAAAAATATGCAACAGTTATGGAAGAAGAAATTGAGGTAGAAGCATAGAGAATTTTTCTCACATGAAATTGACAGGTTGTTGTGTCGTTTTGGGACAACAACCTGTTTTTCTTTTCTTTATTCCCAACCTGTGATATTCTAGTAAAATAGAAAAGAGAAATGGAGAATGCCATGAAATTAATTGTAGGATTAGGTAATCCGGGAATGCAGTATGAGACAACTCGACATAATGTCGGATTTATGACAATAGATAAGATTTCCGAAGCTTTTTTGATTCCGGTAGGGACAAAGAAACATAAAGCGTTAGTTGGCAAAGGCATGATAGGGAGTGAAACAGTGATTCTTGCAAAGCCTCAGACCTTTATGAACAACAGTGGAGAAAGTGTGCGTGCCATTACGGATTTTTATCATATCAATCCGGAGGATGTAATCGTAATTTTTGATGATATCAGTCTGGACGTGGGGCAATTGCGTATTCGTGCGAAGGGAAGTGCGGGAGGACACAATGGAGTGAAAAGTATCATTTCGCATTTGGGAACCGAGGCTTTCCCGCGCGTAAAGGTTGGGGTAGGGGCGAAGCCACCATGGCAGGACCTGGCAGCTTACGTTCTGGGAAGATTCCCAAAAGAAGAGATGGCAGTGATGGATGAGGCTACGAACCGTGCCTGTGAAGCTGTGTATGCCATGCTTCATGATGGTATGCAGGCGGCGATGAATGAATATAATAAGAAGTAGTAGACGTTGTCAGGAGTTAATGTATGATAGCATTGAATGAACCTTTGATGCAGTCAGAGGAATATGCAAAAATCAAAAAAGATATGAAAGCAAACCGGTATCCAGTGTTGATTACCGGTTGTATTGATGTGCAAAAAAGCCAGTTGGTAGAAACTTTAGGCAGGGATAAACAATTTCGACTGATTGTTACGTACAGTGATATCCGGGCGAGAGAATTATATGAGAGTTGTCGGTTTTATGACAAGAATACGTACTTGTATCCGTCCAAGGATGTTCTGTTTTACAGCGCCGATATTCACGGGCAGGAAATCAACCGACAGCGTATTCGCATTATAAGGAGATTTTTTGAACAGCAATCTTCTACGATTATCGTAACTTTGGATGCATTGATGGACCGGTTGTGTGAATTAGAGGACTGGGAACAGTATATCATACAGATTCGTATGGATTCTGTGATAAATCTGGTTCAGTTGCAGGAACAACTGGTCGATTTGGGATATGAAAAGCAATATCAGGTGGAACGTCCGGGAGAGTTTAGTATACGTGGGGGTATAGTAGACGTCTTTCCTCTGACGGAGGATACACCAGTCCGTATTGAATTGTGGGATGAAGAGATTGATTCCATTCGCTATTTTGATGTAGACAGTCAGTGCTCGATTGAGGATTTGGACGAAATTGTTATTTTCCCTGCCTCGGAAATGGTGCTGACCAGAGAGCGGATTGCGAAAGGCTTAGAGAGGTTAGAAAAGGAGCATAAACAGCAGGCAACGATGCTGAAGGAAACGTTTCATACGGAGGAATATGCCCGTTTAAATCGTGAAGTTGCCAGAATAAAGGAAGAACTACAGGAATTTCATTCCAGTCTGGGCGTGGATAGTCTGATATCGTATTTCTATGATAAGACAGTATCTTTTCTGGATTACTTTACTACAGAAGATGCTGTCATCTTTGTGGATGAGATTAATCGTGTCGTGGAGCATGGAAAAGGATACGAGGCAGAATTTTCTGAGAGTATGAAGAGTCGGTTGGAGGGCGGATATATCCTGCCGACACAGGCAAAGGTGTTGTTTTCGTATCAGGAAATATTGGCAAAGCTGATGCGGCAACCATTGATGCTGCTAAATGCCCTGCTACAGAAGACGAGCGGAATTACACCGGTCAGTTCTTATCATATCGAAGTAAAATCGGTGCCGTCGTATCATAATCATTTTCCGGATTTGATTCGGGATTTGAAAGAATGGAAGAAGAAAAAATACCGTGTTCTGATTTTCTCACCAACGGAGAGTCGGGCGCAGCAACTGGCGGAGAACATTCGTTATAACGAAGTTTCTGCCATATATCGTAGCAATCTTTCCGAATCGGTTGAGGCTGGACAGGTCGTTGTCGTAGTCGGAGGATTGCCGAAAGGCTTTGAATTGCCGGATCAGCAGCAGGTTGTTATTGCAGAAAATGATATTTTCTCAAAACGTGAGAAAAAACAAAGAAAAGCGAAGGCGAAGGCACGCTCCGGTGGAAGTCGGATTAACAGCTTTTCTGATATTACAGTAGGAGATTATGTGATTCATGAGAGCCATGGTCTGGGTATTTACAGGGGAATAGAAAAAATTGATATCGATGGTAATACGAAAGACTATATCAGCATTGAATATCAAAATGGCAGTAAACTGTATATTCCTGCTACGGGATTGGATCTGATACAGAAATATGCTTCTTCGGAAGGTAAAGTTCCCAAACTGAATAAACTCGGTGGGACTGAGTGGACAAAGACGAAGAGTCGTGTCAAGGCACGCGTCAATGATATTGCAAAAGAACTGGTTGATTTGTATGCAACGCGTCAAATGTCAGAAGGGTATGTCTATGGACCGGATACGACGTGGCAGAAGGAATTTGAAGAATTATTCCCATATGAAGAAACTTATGATCAGCTTCAGGCGATTCAGGAAACGAAGCGGGATATGGAAAGCAAGAAAAGCATGGATCGCTTAATCTGTGGAGATGTAGGTTTTGGAAAGACGGAAGTGGCGATTCGTGCAGCATTCAAAGCGGTAACGGAAGGAAAGCAGGTAGTATACCTGGTTCCGACAACTATTTTGGCACAACAGCATTATAATACTTTTTCAGAACGCATGAAGGACTATCCGATTTCGGTTGAGATGCTGTCACGTTTCCGGACTGCCGGACAACAGAAGAAAACCATTGAGGGGTTAAAAAAAGGGCAGGTAGATATCGTGATCGGTACACATCGGCTCTTATCCAAGGAAGTGGCATATAAAGATCTTGGACTGCTCATTATCGATGAAGAACAGCGCTTTGGCGTGTCGCATAAAGAGAAAATCAAGGAACTGAAGAAAAACATTGATGTATTATCCTTGTCTGCCACCCCGATACCAAGAACTTTGCATATGAGTCTGATAGGAATCCGGGATATGAGCCTTCTGGAGGAAGCACCGGTAGATCGTCGTGCGATTCAAACCTATGTACTGGAATATAATGAAGAATTGATTCGTGAAGCAATCATGAGGGAAGTAGGACGAAATGGACAGGTATATTATGTCTATAACCGGGTGAACACTATTGTTGATATGACCAACCGGATTGCAGCTCTGGTGCCGGAAGTGCGTGTCGCTTATGCGCATGGACAGATGAACGAGCGGGAACTGGAAGATATTATGATTCAGTTTATTAACCATGAGATTGATGTACTCGTTTCAACTACCATTATCGAAACCGGTCTGGATATCAGTAATGTGAATACGATGATGATTCATGATGCGGATAAACTGGGATTATCACAGCTTTACCAGCTCCGTGGACGCGTCGGACGTTCTAACCGGACAGCGTATGCTTTCTTTATGTACCGGAGAAATGAGATGCTGACGGAAACCGCAGAAAAACGTTTGCAGGCAATCCGTGAATTCACAGATCTGGGATCCGGCTATAAGATAGCGATGCGTGATTTGGAAATCCGAGGAGCCGGTAATTTGCTTGGCTCTAAACAATCAGGTCATATGGAGGCTGTAGGATATGATTTGTATTGCAAAATGCTGAATGATGCGGTAGCCAGACTGAAAGGGGAAAAGGTAGAAGAGGATTTTGAAACCAGTATTGACATTACCGTTGACGCATATATTCCCAATACGTATGTCCGTAATGAGGTTCAGAAACTGGAATTATATAAGCGTATCGCATCAATTGAAACTCTGGAGGAAATGGAAGATATGCAGCTGGAACTCATTGACCGTTTTGGTGAAATGCCAAAACCGGTGGTGAATTTGCTATTGATTGCTCTGATGAAAGCAAAAGCACATCATGCAGGCATTACAGAAGTGACACAGAAAGGAGACGGGATTCAGTTCCTGATAGAACCACACACACCGATTCAGACGGAGAAAATAGATGGGCTACTCAGAAAATATCCAAATCAATTGAAACTGAATAAGTCAGGAAAACCGGGATTTCTATTAGATGTCCGTCAAATCGATAAAAAACAACGCTTGAATTGTGTAGATTCTGTGATAGATGGGATAAATGAGTTGATAGAATCTTAAAAATGTAATATACTAACGACATGATGCGTTTGCATTTATGCAAACGACGAGGAGGAGAAAGAAATGAATAAGATAATCAAGAAAACAATTGCACTTGCAACAGTGGCGGCGATGTCGATGTCTTCACTGGCTGGATGCGGATTTGGCAAAAAAAGTATGGTAGATAGCAACGGTTCTGAAAAACTGTTTCAGTATGACGACACCAATGTATATTTAAATGAGGCATATGTCTATGCTTATTCTCAGAAAATGAGTTATGAGCAGTACTATGGAACAGAAATCTGGAGTGAGCAGGTGGATGAGAAAGAGCAGGAGGATGGCACCAAGGTTCCTGTAACTCTTGAGGAGATGGTGAAGGAAGAAGTAATCGAACAGATCAAAATGACCAAGCTGATGTGCAATCAGGCAGAAGAAATGGGTCTGGCATTGACCGAAGAAGAGAAAGATTTTGGTGAAGATGTGGATTCCATGTATGAGCAGATGGATCAGGAAGAAATGAAAGCGATGGGCGCTACCAAAGATACGATTCGTCAGATTTTTGAAGAGAATACTCTGGCACAGAAAGTATATGATAAAGTCGTTGCCCAGGAACCAATTGTTCTTACCTATAATTTATTATTCGAAACATTCACAGAGGATACAGAAGGAAACCGCGAAGAATATAGTGATGTGCAGAAGAGAAAACAGTATGCAGAAGCAGAAGAAGCATTAAGTAAGCTTGGTAAGGGAGATTCGATTCAATCTCTGGCAACCGAGTATAAAGCGGACAAGTCTTCTTATGTAGCATACTCTTCCGTAACGAAGGACAATTATGCACCGGCTTATATTGAAGCGGCAGAACAGTTAGCTGAGGAAGGTATCGCAGGCTCTTACAGTGGAATTGTAGAGACGGAATTCGGATACCATATCATTGCTTATATTGCAACGGATAGTGATGACTACAATAGTGATGAGGCACAGAGTGCAGTGACTTCAGAACAGCAGAATATCTTTAGCAAACAGTACGAGTCATGGTCGAAAGATCTGGAGGAAGAATGGGATTATGAAAAGAATGTTGACCAGGAAGTATGGGCAAAGGTAGTTCTTGCAAATCCGGCAGAGGAAACAACGGAAGAAACATCTGATGAAATAACAGATGGGACAGCTGCAGATGATAACAAAACGGATGATACAACAGCCGGTAATACAGAAGCAGCGAAAGAATAAATCCATCGGAATATGGAAAATGGTATAAATAAACTGGTATAGCACAAAATGTTAGTAGAATTAGAAAATTGTGCTATATCAGTTTTTTTATTGGAGGATGAAATGTTTTATGGTATAATTATAACGAATACAAAAGAAAGGAAATGTTTTTATGGAAAACAAAAACAACTTTAAGCCATTTGTTCCTGCAGATAAGGTGATTCCTGAGCTTACACCGGTATCCATTATTCTTGGAATTATCTTAGCAGTAGTATTTGGCGCAGCAAATGCTTATTTGGGGTTACGGGTAGGCATGACAGTTTCTGCTTCCATTCCGGCAGCAGTCGTTTCCATGGGAATCATTCGATATATCCTGAGACGTGATTCCATATTGGAAAACAACATGGTGCAGACCATTGGTTCTGCAGGAGAGTCTCTGGCAGCAGGAGCAATCTTCACTTTGCCTGCATTATTTATGTGGGCGGAGGAGAGTAATGGGACAATTGCGTTGCCTTCGTTCGGTGAGATTGCCGTTATCGCATTATGCGGTGGTTTGCTGGGTGTGTTATTTATGGTGCCTCTTCGTACAGCGTTAATCGTGGAAGAGCATGGAGTTCTTCCTTTCCCGGAAGGAACTGCATGTGCGGAAGTATTATTAGCCGGTGAAGAAGGCGGAGAGAAGTCCAAAGTCGTATTCTCCGGTTTGGGAATCGCTGCTGTATACAAATTCGTAGCAGATGGATTAAAACTATTTCCATCAGAGGTTGACTGGTCAGTGAAGCCTCTTTCTACCGGCTTTGGTATGGATGTGTTACCGGCATTGGCAGGCGTTGGTTACATCTGCGGTTTGAAAATCTCCAGCTATTTGTTTGCCGGTGGTGTTCTGGCATGGTTTGTTATCATTCCGCTCATTGCTCTGTTTGGTGCAGACGCAACCATTGCTCCGGCAACGGCAAGTGTTGCCGAATTAGGTGCATGGGGAATCTGGAGCAATTATGTTCGTTATATTGGCGCCGGTGCAGTTGCGGCAGGTGGTATTATCAGTCTGGTGAAGTCTTTGCCGACCATTGTGAAGACGTTTGGTAAGGCAATGCAGGGATTCGGTCATAAAGGTGACAGCAGCGTCCGTACATCGAAGGATTTACCTATGGCATTCGTATTAGGCGGAGCGCTGGTGCTGGCTGTTGTTATCTGGTTGCTTCCGGTCATTCCGATTACACTCATCGGAGCGTTAATCGTTGTGGTATTTGGCTTCTTCTTTGCAACGGTATCCAGCCGTATGGTTGGTTTGGTAGGTTCCTCCAATAACCCGGTATCCGGTATGGCAATTGCAACGTTGCTGCTTGCCACTGCGATATTGAAAGCAACCGGTTATACCGGATATGCAGGTATGGCATCTGCCATCTGTATCGGAACGATTATCTGTATCGTTGCGGCGATGGCAGGTGATACATCGCAGGATTTGAAGACCGGATACCTTGTAGGCGCAACTCCTATGAAACAGCAGATTGGTGAGATGATTGGTGCTGTGGTAGCAGCACTTGCTATCGGTGGTATTATGTACCTGTTAAATGCAGCGTGGGGCTATGGCTCTGCGGAACTTCCGGCTCCTCAGGCTACGCTGATGAAGATGGTTGTCGAAGGTGTTATGGGTGGTACCTTACCATGGGGTCTGGTATTCTGTGGTGTTGGTGCAGCGATTATCTTTGAGATTTTAGGTATTCCTGTATTACCGGTTGCAATTGGTTTGTATCTTCCGATTCATTTGTCCGTACCGATTTTTATCGGTGGTGTGATTCGTTGGTTCCTGGAAAGAAAGAGAGCAGGCAAATCCGAAGAAACACAGAAAGCCGATGTGGAACGTGGTGTGCTATACAGTTCCGGTTTGATTGCAGGTGAAGGTATTGTTGGTATATTACTGGCAGTATTGGCAGTGTGCAAATATCAGGGCAAACCAATTTCTGAGATTATTGATCTGGGATGCCCATTAGGAAATATCGGAGGAACCGTATTCTTTGTTGTATTGTTGGCAACGATCGTTTACTTCTCCGTTCACAGAAGTAAGAAACGTGCATAGAGGTTTCCGAAATGGCAAAGAAAAAATTAG
Source organism: Lachnospiraceae bacterium (assembly GCA_051878935.1). Classification (GTDB taxonomy): domain Bacteria; phylum Bacillota; class Clostridia; order Lachnospirales; family Lachnospiraceae; genus CANQDT01. The sequence goes on from JBJELB010000051.1 coordinate 19,596, forward strand.
CGAAAAATTATATGGATGTGGTATTCGTACCACATCCATCTCGCGATTGGCGGGAAAAAAAGAATGGAAGAATTGAAGTGGATATGGAAAACAAAGGCTTTTTTCATATGATAGCCCAGAAGTTTTTTCATCGTCCGCGGATCAGCCACATAGCGCTCGATCAGTATGGGTCGGCAGTGTGGAAATGCCTGGATGGAACACATACGGTCATGGATATTGTGGAGGCTATGAAGGAGCAGTTTCCCGATGAACAGGAACGTATGCTGGATCGTGTTGTAACATTTATGGGAATATTACAGGCGAATCATTTTATCCAGAAAAAAGAAGACGGGGCGAAATCGCCGCGCTAGGAAGGAAGACTTGTAAAATGGGAGTTTTAACTGGCTTACAACCGACAGCAGTATTTCGTTATTTTGAAGAAATATGTGGGATTCCTCATGGGTCCAGAGATACAAAAGTCATCAGTGATTATTGTGTGCAGTTTGCAAAGGAACATGGACTGCGTTATCTTCAGGATGACACGAATAATGTCATCATATGGAAAGATGGTACGCCGGGTTATGAAAACAGTGCACCGGTTATGATTCAGGGACATCTGGATATGGTTTGTGAAAAAGAAACGGGATGTGCGATTGATTTTCAAACAGATGGCTTGGAGCTGGAGCTGAAGGATGGAAAAATCTCTGCAAAAGGAACCACATTAGGCGGGGACGATGGGATAGCAGTTTCTTATGCGCTTGCACTTCTGGATTCATCAGATATTCCGCATCCTCCACTGGAGATTGTGTTGACAGTAGATGAAGAAATCGGGATGCTTGGTGCGACTGCATTGGATGCTTCCTCTTTGCAATCCCGAATCATGTTGAATGTGGATTCGGAGGACGAGGGATATCTGCTGGCAAGCTGTGCCGGCGGGGTAACTGCGGTCGCTCATTTACCGATTACGTTTGAGCAACAACATGGCGATGTCGTTACGATAACAGTGACCGGACTCAAGGGAGGACATTCCGGTGTGGAAATTGACAAAGGACGTGCGAATGCTTGTCAGCTGTTAGGACGGACGTTGTATGTGCTTTCGCAGCTTGTTGATTTTCGTGTAGTGGCTATCAGTGGTGGTATGAAGGATAACGCGATTCCGCGTGAGGCAGCTGCGCGGTTAGTCCTGGGAGCAGGAGTAACATTTTCACAGGTAGCGCAGATACTGGAGGTCAGTGAAGCTGCATATATGAATGAATTCCGTTCAACAGATGCCGGTGTGAGGATTTGTAAAGAGCTTGTTGGCAGTGAGACGGTAGAAGCGTTCACAACAGAATCTACAGATAAGGTGATTACAGCATTGGTGAATCTGCCGGGTGGTATTCAGAGGATGAGCTTTGATATCGAAGGACTGGTACAGACGTCCTTAAATCTTGGTATCCTGCAGACCGGGGAAGAGGAAGTAACCTTTTCTTTTGCAGTTCGCAGCAGCGTTGGAACAGAGAAGCAGGCATTAGTGAATCAGATACAATGTCTTATGCACGCATTAGGAGGCTCTCTTACCATGTATGGAGACTATCCGGCATGGGAATACCGGCCTGATTCAGCACTCAGAGATACCATGGTTCGGGTATTTGAAGAGCAATATGGCAGAAAGCCGGTCGTTCAGGCGATTCACGCCGGACTGGAATGCGGACTGTTCTGCGGAAAACTGCCGGGACTGGATTGTATTTCTTTTGGACCGGATATGCAGGATATCCATACACCAAAGGAGACTCTGGATGTGGACAGTGTTCGGCGTACCTGGGATTATTTATTGGCAGTCCTGAAAGAATTGAAGTAAAGAATGAAAAGATAGTATAGGAAAAACCTCTTTGTCGATCCAGAAAAATGGAGAATGCAAAGAGGTTTTTTATAAAATGAAAATGGTTACAATTTGCAATATGTATTGACAAATACGCAAAAATGCGTTATGAGCTTTACAGTGTGTTTTTCATATGTAGTATGAAAGGGCAGGATTGGAGAGAAAATGAACAAAGGGAAGGGTTTCGGATGCTGGTTGTTATGCATCGTATTAGTCATAGCGTTGATTAATCCGGGATATACCATGACAGCATTCGGAGAAGAAGAGTTTCAGTATCTCACACCAGAAGAGAGCCAGATTCCATATTTTTATAAAACCAGTGGAAGTATTGTGGTTGATGGCGAGACATATTCTATATATTCTTTTAAAAATACGGCAGGAACCGTATATTATCGTGTTTATGGAGAGCAGACATCAGGATCCGGTTCGGAGGGTTTCTATGGATGTGATGAAACCGGGGTGGTAGTAGAACCATTGACATTGTACACTTCTGCACAGGATGAGGCTTTGCTTGGAAAAACGTCAGGAGAAGAGATGATTTCTGACGGTGGTGTTGTCTCAAGTGTTGAAGTGAACCAATTTGATGGTACTGAGGTCTTTGACTCGGATGATACTCCGGGAAATGACAGCTCGGACAGTAATGGAATCGTTCGTTCTTTTGATTCTATTATTTATTCTGTTGCAGCCAATATGATGATAAACAGTGGTACCTATGGTCCTGATGAAGCAAAATCAGCTGTCAGTTATGTGGGAGGTACTTTGTACGTTAAGGCTGAGATACCTAAAAGCTTACAGGGGCTTGCGGGCTGGGACGTTGACAACATGCAGTGGGCGGAACAGACTACTTTGAGTGAGGATGGTCTCACAATCACTGCTTCCTATTCCATGTCAAAGGATAAGATAACGATTCCGGGAAGACAGGCTCTGAACCTGCCGTTGAATATCTATGGAGCAGCAAATGGGACGACCGTGAAGCCTTCATTTACGATGTGGTTGGAAGGAAATGAGACAGATCAGGATGCGGAAGGTTATGAAGCTGTAAAACAGAGCGGCGTAGTTACGACAGTTAGTGCGAAGCCTTCCTATAATATAGAGTTGAAACGAAACTGGTCTCTGGAACGAAAGATTACTACAAGTGAATTTGGAACAACGGATCAGGAAGGACGTTTGTACGGTTATGGTATTGCGTTACAATTAGCCCAAAATAGTGGTAGAGCGGAGACCAGCCTGAAAGGTATGGAATTTCCAACTGGAGATATCAGCTTTGATCTGGATCTAACGCTTTTAAAGACGAATGATCTTGTAACAGATGAAGATATTACGGAAAAGGTTATTCCAAGAATCTGGAATTATAATATCAACGGAGGCAAGGGGGATACATATGCCTATCCGGAACGAAAGATGAATTGGGGAACGGATTCCTATCAATATCCGGCGATGCCGGGAGGTGCCGGTGGGACTCATAATTCAGTTTATGATTCCGGACAAGTGGTAATGGAGCCGGATGTGATAGATCCTTCTATCATTCATGTCACAATTTCGGGATATCAATTCAGTGGGGAGTTCCCATATCATTATCTTCGAACAAATAACGAATCAGCAGGCTCGGAAATCAGTAATAATATCGGCTACTTTGCAGTAGACTATGTTCAATTTTTTGTGCCATTTGATGAAGAGAAAGGAGCTGCCAGTTATAAATTTACAGTAGAAGATACGAATCTAGCTGCTTATAGTATATCCGGTACTAAGGTAACAACACAGGCGATAACAAGCGATGATACAGAATCAGTAGAACATTATTATTCCAAACCAGGTTCTTATATCAAAGGAAACTATTTTTATCCACAGACTCGTGGTCAGTTGAATACCTATGTAAAAGATACTACGAGAGGTATGGATTATGCGAGTTTAGGACAGGTGATTGCTCCGGGCAGTCTTGTTTCTTCCAGTTCCGGTAACTCAGAGAGCGCAAACAGTGTGGTTATGTTATCCAAATTTGATGATGAGGCAATGGAACCGATTCTGATTGATGGAAACGGCTGGGTTCGGCATGGAGCAGACAATAGTGGAACGACGAAAATGAAATTTCACATGTTATATGCGGTCAAAACTGATGGTACCGGTTGGGAAAGTGATACCGAGATGTATCTGGCTGATATAGAAGATCTGGAGTATTATGATTCTTACGAAGAATGGCAGGCAAGTGGGAAGCCCTGTGTAGCAGTATTGTTTGAATCGGATCAGACCGGAGAAAATGGAAGCTTTGATCCCGGACTGAAGATGTTAATTAACTACTATACCCGGATTAAAAGTACAGCAACGATAAATTATGTATATCAGATATGTAACCGGGTAAGACTATGGTATGACGATATCGATGCGGAGAATCGTTGGTCATTACAAGAAGATGTAGCTACACCGGATGTCATCCTGTTTGAAGAGAATGAGGAGATGACAGCAAATACCTATACTAAGACGCAGTATAGTGAGAGTGGAAGTGTAGTCAGTGGTCATAGAGGTGCCAAGAGCGGCAGTTTTCCGCATTATTGGGGAAACAGCATTTTAATTCTTGGTGCAAATGCTCAGATTTCGAAAGTGGCCTACGACAAGAACGCAGAGGGAACCGATGAATCTGCGACTCCTCCTGTTCTGGTAGAAAAATCAATTAATGATTTGGATCAGAATGAGACAACGATTTATTATGCAATTTTGCCGGAGATTGGAACATCCATTTCAACGGGGTATGAACAAACGACAACGGCTACGATTACAGATGTGCTTCCATCAGGAGTGACGTATAAACCGGGTAGTGCAACCTATCAGGGGAACCCGGTTGCACCGCTTGTCAGTTACGATGAGGAAACAGGGCTTACCACTCTGACCTGGATATTAACCGATCTGGTACCGGGAGAGGCGATATCACCGGTTTACTATGAAGCTTCGGTAGATCAGACGCTTGCAAACGGAACCAATTTAAATAGTACTATTGAGATTTCCATTCCGGAGGATGTACGTGGTTCGGAATATAGAAGCAGTACGGTCAATGTACAGGTAGTTAATCTGGCAACGTACCGTTTGTATAAAGAAGCCGGACAGATGGTGCGTGATTTAGGTGAAGAGATCACATACGATATTCATTTTGGTAATGATACTAATGTATCTGTAACCGATGCCAATATATTGGATGTATTACCTTATAACGGAGACGGAAGAGGAAGCTCGTATCATGGTACGTATCAGTTGTCAGACGTTACAACAGTCAATGGTGAGGAAGTAACGCTGTATTACACCACGGCATTGACGTGGTCAGATGTGACCAAAACAGCCCAGGATGTTGATTTGACTGATAGCAGTATATGGACGGCTTATGACGGAATCAGCTTTCCGGATGGAGTTACTGCTGTTATTGTACATGCAGATGTTGCAGCCTATACAACCATGGATATTTCAATCAAACTGATACCTGACCAAAATCAGCTGGGAGATGTATATGGAAATGATGCAACCATGATTGCTCCGAGTTTCGAGGCTCCATTGCTGGCGAGTCCGGTATCGGTAGTAATTGTTACCAGAAGCCTGAATGGTAAGGCTTGGCTGGATGCTGATGGTAATGGTCAGTATGATGTGGCTGAGACTTTGTTATCCGGTATCACTGTAAAGCTTACAGATGAGAGTGGTAATGAAGTAACGGATGCTTATGGCAACAGAGTTGAGGAGATTACCACGGAGACAGATGGTACATATCATTTTGATAATCTTACGGCAGGCAGATATCGGGTGAGATTTGTATTCTTTGATGAGTCGGTGATTAATGGAAAAAAAGTCACGGTGAAACAAAAAGAGAGTGTTCCGGTGTCAATAAACAGTGATGCAGAAGAAGCACTTTATACGGATGCAGATGGGAATACATATGCGGAGATCCGGGATATTGTTATGCCTTCGGCAGCGGATATCCGTGTACTTAATTATATAGACAATTATGAAGATCTGGGTATCACACCAGTAACCGGTACAATCAGATTAATTAAAACAGATGCGACTACGGGAGCAGTGATACCAAATGTCGAATTCTATCTATATAAGATGATTGGAAGTGATTATTCGGATGAGGATACCTATATTGGTACCTATTCAACAGATGCGAGTGGTGAGATCGTCGTAGACAACCTGCAGTTTGGTGATTATTACTTTGTTGAGAAGGCGTCAGTGATTGGATATGTAACGAATAAGACACCAACGAAGGTTTCCCTTAATGCCGATAACTACGAAGAGTCCAATACGAATCCAATCACTGTAACAAAGGTAAATGAGAGAAAAACGGGAAGCTTCGTATTTACTAAGCTGGATCAGAATGGAAATGCGATTACTTATGAGAACCGTGAGAAACGGGGAGTATTCCAGCTATTGGATCTGAATCACAGCGTATTGTCGGTATATGGAATCCCTGGAATCGATGGAAGGTATGCATTGGATTTCACAAGTGCAACGTTATTGGATCCCTCCGATATTCCCGTACAGGTATCGGAACTGATACCGGACTCGGCCGGACAGATTACGATTACCGGGCTTCCTTGGAGTGATGCAACGGTACTTTATTATTTCGTTGAGAAGGAAGCACCGACAGGTTATGAACGGACTTCTGAGGAACTGGAATTCTACGTTACAGTTAATGCAAAGAATGAGGTAGTTGTAACCAATAAAACCGGTGGGGCGTTGACATTGCAGAATCATCCGACTACAGCAGGAATGGTATTCGAAAAGAAAGATGATGATGGAGGTATTATCACGTCAGATACAGCCTCCTTTGTATTGCGTACCTCTTCTGATATCACGGTGAAATTGAAAGCAACCGAGCAGCAGGGGGTATATGAGCTTTCTGCAAATGAAGAAGAAAATACAGAAACGGTTCTCACAAATTATGAAGGACGTTTGGAAATTTTAGGGCTGCCATGGAATGAGAAATATAAATTGGTTGAAACGGATGCTCCTAAGGGATATCAATTATCTTCGGATGCTCATGAATTCCAGGTGCCATACGAGGACCCTACTTTGATACAGGATGCGGCATTAAGTACCAATTCAGGGTCTAATACGGGAAGCAATGCCAGTATTGAGTTGAGGACCAATTCAGATGGTACGCAGGATTTTACCGGACTGTTAAAATTTCCATTGGATTCTGAGAAAAAGGTGAAATCAGCAACATTACGATTGGTTGCAGAGCGTACGAAAGAGGGCTCCAAGAGTGTGCGAATTACCAATTTTGATGCGCAGTGGGAAGAAAAAGATATTCATTCTGCTTCCGAAGAAATAGCAAGCAGTTATGATTTGTTAAAAACAAGTATTGATCAATCCAGAGCCAAGACCAATGCAGTTGTTGCAAGTTTAAACGGTGTTACCGGTAAAGCTATTTTCGATGACGCGTCTACAACATTAGACCAGTGGGTCACAGAAATTGACGTGACCAGTCTTGTAGTAGCAAATGCATCGGAACTGAATCTGTTGCTTTCCAAGAACAATACAAGTACTGCACAAACGGTTATTTTTGGTAAGGAGTATGCCGGATACCCAGACACAAGTACCACGAATGCTGACCGTTATGCAACGATTCAGTCCATTGTGGCGGCTGCAGGCGAGGAGATGTCTTATCTTGCACCGAAACTTATTGTGGAATATGAGGCCATGCCAATTGTCAATGAGAAACAGGAAGGAAATATTCAGATAGCCAAGCTGGATGAGAGAGGACAACCGATTACCGGTTCTGCCGCTGTTTTTGTATTATATGATCAGAACAAGGATCCTTTGACTGTAAAGAGAATTGCTGATGGATATTATCAGGTATCGGAAGATGAAGATGCCATTACGGAAATGGAGACCAATATCTATTCCGGCTTGTTAGAAGTAGCAGGGTTACCATGGAATGATCAGCATTATTTGGTGGAGATGACACCACCGACGGGATATATCCGTGAAACGGAGCCGATTCAGTTTTATTTACTCTATGATGAGATAACCGGAACCGTATATTATGATACGAATGGTGACGGAGTTGCAGATACATTACAGGTAGAGAATGTAAAATCAACCGGTCAGGTTCAGATAACCAAGGTGGATACGGAATATCAACCGATTCAGAATAATCCGGCAACCTTTGTACTGTATTTGACAGAAACGGATGAAATCATACCAGTTGTGGAAACAGGGGATGGATCGTACCGAAAAGCAGAAACGGATGAAGCCGGTTCTGTATCAGAAATAGTAACCGGAACGGATGGTTCCATTACAATTGATAAGCTGACCTGGGGGGTTGATTATTATCTGAAAGAAATACAGGCACCGGTGGGTTATAAATTGTCAGGCCAGGAGATTTCGTTCATATTGGATAAAGATGAAGACGGCAACGTCATCAGTCAGACCGATTTGACGGTTGTGAATGAAAGGAAAACCGGTGAACTGAGTATCCGAAAGGTTGATGATAGTGGTAGTCTTATCACCTCATCAGCTGCAAAATTCCAATTATACTCCGGCACGGAAGGTACGCAAAGCAGTAAGCTTGTTCAGCTTGTTGGAAAAGATGGCAGTTATCAGGTATTGAAGGACGGTACTTATGAATATACAGCGACTGAAGATAAACAGGTTCGAAAAAACAGTACGAACCAGTCTGCCACCGCTATATCCTTCGAAGTTCGACAGTCAGCATCAGATGATTCCGATTTTGCGGGACTGTTGAAATTTACCGGTTTGCAGAAACCGGGTAAAAAAATAGCATCTGCCACATTAACATTGGTAGGAGAAAGGAAAAAAGCAGGTAATCGTCCAATTGATGTCTATTTGTTCGATGATAATGACTGGAGCGAAGAGAGTACACAGTATGCTGATGTAGAAACGGCAATTGCAGAAACACGACAGAAAACTGTTCTGGCAAGCTTTGTCCCTGCAGGAGTAAATAATAAAGCATTGTTTGATGCAGGTGGTCTGGATGTAGGTCTGTCTGCCTGGATAAATCATATTGAGTTAACGGGACTTCAGGGCAGTACTACAGATACATTGAGTTTCCTGCTGAGTGCAGATGCTGAATTGTACAACAGTACAGCACAGACTTGTTTTTATACGAAGGATGCAACAGAGGAGGCATTAAAAGCAGATGCATATCAGGCTACTGTTTTGGAGTACTTAAACAATAATGGTTACCAAGCAGAAGATTTGCATCCAAGACTGAGTATCGTTTATGAAGATATCGATTCCGGTATTGCAGCTTATTCTGCGACGGAAGATAAGCAGCTTCGTAAGAATAATACAAGCCAGTCAGGAACAAATAAAACGATCGAGATAAAAAAAGTAATAGCTGATGATTCAGATTTTGCCGGTTTATTTAAATTCTCCGGTTTACAAAAAGCAGGAAAACAGATTGCTTCAGCAACCTTAAAGCTGGTAGGTGAGAGAAAAAAGGATTCCGATGGCCGTATTGATATTCATCTGTTTAGCAGCAATGAATGGAGTGAAGATACTACCCAGTATGCTGATGTATCATCAGAGTTGGAAGCTGTGAGGGCAACGGCACCATTGGCGACGTTTGAACCTTCCGGTGTGGCAGGGAAAGCCATGTATGATTCGGGAGGGCTGGACGTAGGACTGGAAGGGTGGACGAATGAGATTACGTTGACCGGTCTTCAGGGAAGTACGGCAGATACGATTAGTTTGCTATTGAGTGCAGATGAAGAGTATGAAGTTACAGATCAGATTTGTTTCTATACAAAGGATGTTTCAGAGGAAACCGTTCATTCTGCTGTACTTGAATATCTACAAGATAAGAGTTATACTGTAGACGACTTGAAACCGGAACTGACTGTTGTCTACGAAGATACAACAGAGATTCAGACCGGTAGTGATGGTATCATCAAAATCGCAGGTCTGGACTGGACGGAAAGCTATTATCTGAAAGAGATAGCATCACCGACCGGCTATGTTTTGGATTGTTCTACTATACCGGTTAACATTCGGCTGAATACGGATAGCAATCTGGTGGAAGTAGAAGAAATCGAGGCAGTCAATCATCAGATGTTGTATGATTTTAACATATGTAAGATCAGTTCATCAGTGAATAAAGATTTAGAGGGGCAACAGCTGGCGCCAACGAAGCTGGCAGGAGCAGCGTTTACGCTCTACAGCGATGAGACCTGCGCAAACGTGATTGCCCGGTACATAACAGATTCGGAAGGCCTGGCAGCCTTTACTGATTTGACAGCCGGAACCTATTATCTGAGGGAAACGGAGGCACCTGCCGGTTATGCCGTGAATAGTACGTTGTATAGAATAGAGATACAATATGAGAATTCGACCCCAGTCGTTTCCATCATCCAACTAACGGATAAAAATGGGAAGGCGCTGGATGACCCAATCCCATTATCCGATGGAGGGTTGGTCAGTATCGATGACTATACAACCGATCAAATGTATATCAATCCTGCACCGACACAGGTGTCAGAAAAATACAGTATCACTTTTAAGGTAGCAGATGATTGTGCTTATGAACTTCCTCAAGCGGGAGGAATGGGAACCTATTTGTTTACTATATGTGGAGTTGCAATCCTCGTGATGGTACTCCTTTTAAGCCTGGAAGATAGAAAAAGGCGGAAAGGGGTGAGATAAGAAAAAGGGGTTGTGACGAAACATATGTACAAAATAAATAAAAAACAGAGAGAGCGATATGCTCGGAAGGAGAAAGATATGAAAACTATGAAAAAAATAATTGCCGTACTTTTGATGGTAGTTATGGTAATGCCAATGGCACTCGCAATGTCTGTGTCCGCGGCAGGAACAGCAACGATTACAGTAGATGATGCAGATGCTGCAACATTAAGTTATGTACAGGTTATTAACGCTGATACAACAACTGAAACCGGCTGGGCATTTACAAGTACGGAAGCAGCAACTGCTTATAAGGAAGCTTTTGGAACAGCAAATGAGCAGGATGTTATCTGGAGTTTGATCAAATATCAGATCGACAAGGATGATACAATTGCTGATAAAGCTGCAGCTTATACAGCAGCAGGTATTCCAGCCACTATTGTTGCAGCAACACCTGCACAGATTGCAAATGCACTCAGTAAGGTAGCTGCCAGCGCAGCCTACAGCTCTATGGCAAACCCTCAGACAGTGAGTGCTGCAGGTATCTATGCGATTAAGGCTACAGAGACCGGTTATACATATAACAACATGGCAGCCTATGTAGGCTTCGGTGGTGTAGAAGGTGATACATATCCTCTTTTACAGAATACTACAATCACAGCTAAAAAGTCACCAATCAGTTTAGTTAAAACAGATGATGATGCTGATCAGTTAGTGTACACCGGACAGACCGTTACTTTTACAGTGAAAGTAAATGTTCCATTTATTGATCCAGGTGCTACGAATAAAAACTTTTTCGTTACGGATGTAATTACAGGTGCTGAGTTTGTAGATTTAGCAACTGGAACGGTTACCATGGCAGGAAATCCTGTAGGTGCAACATTTGTACAGGGTGCAGATCCTGATGATAACAAATTCAGAATTGATTTAAGCAGTTTAATTGACGACGCAAATTCCAATGCAGGTAAAGAGATTGTTGTTACCTATCAGGCAAAGGTGACTGCTATCGCCGTTGACAACCAGGCATATGCTGGAAATGATCCAGATAGTTATACAGATGAGACATATGGTAAAGATGATGACAAACTCTATTCTGGTCAAATTACTTTTACCAAAACTGCAGAGGATGGAACAACGAAACTGGAAGGTGCAGATTTCGTTGTTTACAAACTTGTTGATGAGACCAAGAATTATGCTATCTTTGATGCAACTAATAAATTGACAGGATGGACAACAGTCAAGGGTGAGGCAACAACTCTTACAACCGGAGTTGAGGGTACGATTGTAGTCTATGGTCTTGATCTTGGCGATTATTATTTCGAAGAGACCAAAGCTCCTCAGGGATATAGTTTAAATACAGAAGCTGTTAAGGTTACGGTTGCTTTGACAGATGCACAGGATGGAAGCGGTGAGCCAGCAGAAGCGAATAAAACATATTCCCTGACAGGTTCTATGAAAGATACCAAACTTTCTGCACTTCCTGAAACCGGTGGTATGGGTACCTATATCTTTACCATCCTTGGTGTGGCAGTCATGGCATTTATGGCATTACAGTTTATGAAGAGCCGCAAAGTAGAGGAAGAATAGAATAAAAATCATAGGTGTGGAGCAAAACGTATTGTTTTGCTCCATGCGCTATGCCGGGTTTTCAGTAGAGCACTATGGAAAGGATTATGAAAAATGAAAATGAAATATATCGTACGTGGTATTGCATTTTTGATAGGGCTTTCCATATTGTTGTATCCAACTATCAGCAATCAATGGAATACTTACCGTAACAGCAAGTTGAATTCAGAATATGAGAGGGCTGTTGATGAGCTTGACCCAAGCGAAAATCAGAAGATGATTAAAAAAGCGAGGAAATATAATAAGACATTAGTTGGAAAGAGCATACCGGACGTATTCGTTATCAGGGATGAAGCATCCGATGCGAAGTATGAATCACTTTTAAATCCTACGGATGATGGGATAATGGGTTATGTAGATATTCCCAAGATAGATGTTCAGCTTCCGATTTATCATTATAGTACAGAGGAGGTACTGGAAAAAGGCGCGGGACATATCTGCGGCAGTAGTTTGCCGGTAGGCGGAAAGAATACGCATACTGTAATATCTGCGCATAGAGGCTTGCCACAGGCAAAGATGTTCCGGGATCTGGACCGGCTGAAAAAAGGTGATTTATTTTATTTTCAGGTTTTGGGAGAGACATTGGCTTATGAGATAGATTTGATTCAGGTTGTTGAGCCGGATGAGACTCGTTCGCTGGCAATTACAAAAGGAGTTGATTATGCGACTCTTGTAACCTGTACACCTTATGCGGTTAACACACATCGTATGCTGGTGCGTGGACACCGTGTTCCATATGAGAAAGAAATCTATCAGGAACAGGAGAACGAAGTGTTGCCTCCGAAGCTCACTTCCGTGGTCGCTCAGGCAGTATGTGTACTGATTGGTGTCGTCATTGCTATAGTAATGGTCTGGTGTCTGTCAGCAAGAGAGAAAAAGAAAAACAAACGGTAACATAGGGAAGGAATCTAAGAGATATGACATTGCGAAAAAAAGGAAAAAAGTCATCTCTGGCAAGAGACATACGTCTGCTCGTAGGATTTATCATCGGTTCATTGATATGTATGTATCCAACGATTAGTGATACCTGGAATTTTTACAGGGATCAGAGACTGGTAGCAGAATATGAAGATTCTGTAGAAAATCTGTCCCGTGAAGAATATGACAGGATGCTGAAGGATGCCAGAAAATATAATAGAAGGCACAAAGTCAACACCGTTGTCGACACATTAGGAACGGAAGAGGATTATATTCTGGGACATCCATATGATACGCTGTTGGACCCGGCAGGTAATCAAATCATGGCATATTTACAGATACCGAAGATCGACCAGGAGTTAGCTATTTATCACGGTGCAGGCAAGTCAGTCTTGGAAAAGGGATGTGGACATATTGAAGGGACCAGTCTGCCGATTGGTGGAAAGAATACACATGCTGTTCTGTCAGCACACCGGGGGCTCCCTAGTGCCAAGCTGTTTACCGATTTAGACCAGATGGAGATCGGTGATGTGTTTTATATTACGGTTTTGGGTGAGAAATTGGCCTATGAGGTGGATCAAATTCTGACGGTACTGCCGACGGAATTGGATGCTCTGGCAATAAAGAAAGGAAAAGATCTCGTGACACTTGTGACCTGTACGCCATATGCGGTCAATACCCATCGTTTGCTAGTGAGAGGGCATCGTATTCCATATACCAAGAGTGAGCCGGAAACGGTACTGGGTAAGATTACAGAGAAACCGGGATATACGAGACTAGTTCGCCTGATTGCCATGCTGGTGTTCTTTATCATTGTATTAATCTTCTGGTTTGCAAAGAGAGTAAAAAGAACAAAAAAGAAGAGAGTAAAAGAGGAGGGAGAGAAGAGAGATGAATGTATGGATAAAACAGAATAAGAAGCTTTTTTCCTGGACAATTTCACTGCTCGTATTTATGTGGATATTTGTTGCAGTGGCTGCCAATGGCAACCCAACTGTTTATGCAAAAGAAACCTGTACGCTTTCTGTGATGATTCAGAATAAAACAGAGGAGAGTTCCTTTCCTGTGGCCGGAATAGAGGTCGATATTTGCCAGATTGCAAGTCTGGACGATAGTGGAGAGTATCAATTGACGGATTCTTTTCTGGATTCCGGTGTGGTGATAGAGGAGCTTGCTGATTATAATGCTGAGAATGCAGCAGTGCTGAAACAATACATCATGGTCAATGATATTCCTTATCAGACACAATATACGGATGCTTCCGGGAGAACGATGTTTTCTTCTTTGAAACAGGGGATTTATGTTGTGTTTGGAGCAGGAAATCAGTCTGTCAATTTTCATCCGTATGTGATAATTCTGCCATCTATCGTAGATGGGAATCTGCTTTATCATGTGGAGTCAAGACCCAAAACTTCAGATCAGCCGATAACGGATGGGGATTTGTATAAGAATATTTCTGTTACGAAGATATGGGATGACAATGAAGATAAGGCAGGAAAGAGACCGGAGAGTATTACTGTGACTTTATATCGGGATTCCATCGCATATAGAAAAACCGTATTAGATTCTTCAAATGGATGGAAACATACCTTCAAACTGCTTCCTGCGTCCGGTAGATATTCTGTAGCAGAAACATCGATATCCAATTACAAGGCATCATATAGTGGAACGGAAACAACAGGATTTACGATTACAAACAGATACCAGAGTCCGGGTGGTGGCGGACCGGTGATTTCGGATGTACCGATTCACACAACAGGTTCTTTATCTGTTAAGAAGGTCTGGGATGATGATAATAATCGTGCAAATGCCAGACCGGAAAGCATTACAGTGCAATTGATTCAGAATGGAAAAGTTGTGGAAACTGTGACGCTAAATCATTATAACCAGTGGCAGTATATCTTTACAGGGCTGTCGGAGAATGGACGTTATACTGTTAAGGAAATAACGCCAAAAGACTATTCGGCAAACTATACAGGTAATATAGCAAGTGGTTATGTGATTACCAACCGCTATACGGAAGGGATAACGGACCCGGGCGAAATCCCGGATGAGGAGGAAATACCGAAAGCCGGGGAAACGGATATTTCTGTTGAAAAGGTGTGGGATGATGCGAATGATGTGGCAGGAAAACGCCCGGAGAAGATAACCGTACAATTGATTGCAAACAGCAGCGTCTATCGAACAGTAACATTGAGCAGCAGGAATGGATGGAAGTCAGTTTTTGAGGATGTACCGGACAATCTTGCTTACACAGTTTTGGAAAAAGCGGTTTCTGATTATACAGCTACTTATAGTGGGAATACCTATGACGGATTTACAATTACCAACCAATACACGGAAGATACGACGGATCCGGGAACTCCTCTGGAGCCGACAAAGCCAAAGAAACCGAATCGTGCAGACACACCGGGCCAATCAGATAAAACGAAGAGTTCAGAACCGGGTAAAGGAGATAAGCCAACGATTCCGCAGACAGGTTTGATTTTGTGGCCAATCTATTTGATGATAGCACTTGGGCTGTTGATGATTATTCTGGGAAGCGGGATGATGTTGAGCGAGCGTGATAGAGATGACTAGAAAGAGAATGGGAAAGATATTCATTTTTGTAGGTTGTCTTCTTATTTTGGCAGCCGTCGTTTTGCTGGGTGAGAATGCATACCGGGATGAGCGTGCGGGAAAGCAGGCCCAGACTTTGTTAAACGAGTTTATAAAAACAAAGGATCATGATGTTGAAACGGAAGGTGTCACAGGTGAAATGCCGAAGATAACACTTCAGGGATATTCTGTTATTGGCGTCATTGAGATACCACGTGCAGATATTCAATTACCCGTGCTCAGTGACTGGAGTTATGATTTACTGAATGTAGCGCCCTGTCGTTATTCAGGCAGTGTGGAGGACGGAGATCTGATCATATTGGGACATAACTACCAGAGTCACTTTACACCGTTGCAGAATTGTGTGGTGGGTGATGAAGTGAAGCTTTGGGATGTAAATCATAATCTGTATCAATATCGAATTGAAAAAGTTGAGAAGTTATACAAAACAGAATTGGATCGTTTAACTTCCTCGGACTATGATTTGACGATTTTTACCTGTACCTATGGTGGACAGAGTCGCTTTGTTGCCAGATGTATGTTGTTGGAAGGGTCATAGTGTAAAGATTATCATGTGTAAAGTCTTTGTCAGACTACCTGCTATATGAGGAACGGTATTGTGTAGGTGACATACCATACAGTTTCTTGAATTCAGAAGAAAAGTAGGAGGTTGAATAATAACCTACCTGAGAGGCAATCTGATAGATCGGAGTAGTGCGGTGATATAATAATAATCTGGCAGCCTGCTTCATTTGTTGGTCTTTAATGTATTGTTTTGGAGTGGTATGATATTGAGCTTTAAATACTTTTAGGAAGTCATGCATAGATAAATCACATAAATCTGCTAATGATTGTATTGACAGGGTACCCCATTGTTTCGGGTTGTTAATGACATTCATTGCTTTTGCAATAGGACTGTCCGTTACGGGCAGATTTTGATTTTTCTGAAGCATTGACAGATAATACAGTATCTCATATAGTTTCAGGGAACATTCAATTTGAATGTTTTTATCCTTATACCAAAAATTCCGATTGATATAGCTGGCAGTTTCAATAAAATCATATTCATAATTCTTCGGAACAGAAAATATGGTCTGCTCATTATTACATAACAGAGCCATAAGATGACTGACATATTTTTCATTATCGGGTCCCCCGAAATTCACTTCAAAGAAGTGGGACTCATTTTCAAGAGAACAACATCGATTTTTTCTATAAGGCGGATTACAGTATATATCGCCTTTTTTTAATATGTGGATATTTCCATCTTCTGTTGTTAATTTCCAGGTGCCTTCTGTTACAAAGTATAATCGATAGGAACCGGCTTTTCGCTTGAAATGGTCGAGAGCTATGTTCGATTTGTTGCTTGTATTCGTTAGATAGATAGGCTGCCAGTATGCAATCGCACGAAAATAAGTATCGTTTAAAACAGACTTATACTTTTTGCGATACTGGTTTGGGGTCATTCCAACTTCTTTTAAGAAGAATTGCTGAAAAGAAGGAATACTGAGAAAACCGCATTGAGCTGCAATTTCTTTGATGCTTCGTTCCGGATAACGGAACAGTTCCCGTTTTAGCCGGAACAGGCGCTGCCGTGCAACATATGCACGGGGAGAAAAGCCGGTCAGTTCATGAAAAAGTGAGTTCATATGATTGCGAGATATCTGTATCTTGTCTGCTAATTCCTGCGTAGTGATTTCACGCATCATAGAACTGTTGATTAAGTCAAAAGCGGGTGAAAGTAAGGCTCTTTGATGACTCTTCGTTTCAATGTATTGAGGATGATAAAAATATTGGAGACGAATTAATACCCGGTACAATAAGAAGGAAGAGTGAATCATATTTTCATACCCATCTTTCGGGCCGTTCAGGGCTAGAATCGTTTCGATATCGTGCAGCGTTTCCTCAGGATAGGATAAAAGAGAATGCTGAAAAATATGGTTTTTATCTAAACCGCATTCTTGTAAAAAAGAATCTAAGGAGAAGCCGGTAAAGGAAAGCGATATAAACTCTGAGTGTTCTTCTATTATTAGATCATCATGATGGTCGGAATAGTGATAAATAATATCTCCGGCTGTTGCTTTTCTGCCTTCGTAATCACAGGTTCCGTTTTTACAATAATAAATAGTCTTTGAATCGCATGTGATGGTCTGCTTTCTGGACAGTCGTTTCACTTCTTTTATATAAAAAGGAAAAGGTTTCATGTACGCTCCTCCTGTTGCGTTATCGTGTTTTTATCATAGGATGTTCTCTGTTTTTTGTCAAACATAAAATTGATGTATTATATTACAGATGGATAATTGATGAGTGGAATGATGGGAGATATAATGACATTATAAGGGGAGAAAGGGAGGAGACATATGAGATTGAAAAAAGGCATAACGATACTGATGAGTACGATATTACTCCTGTCGAATATGAATTGCGCAGCAGCGAACGGAACGGAAGAAACCCTGAATACAGAAGTAAGGATTGTAGCCGGGAAAGATGATTATGTGGGAACATGGAAAACGACCAAGCTGGATGCTAACGGTTTGAAAAGCACGGCATATTTGACGGATACCGTCTTTTCGAAGGATTGGTTTTTCCAGCATAACACTGCGAGCTGGGCAAATAAATTAAATGCAACGGGAGATATAAAATACATCTTTTTAGAGTTTCCTTTGGAGGATCTTGAGGCAGAGTCAATTCTCTCTTCTGAGATTGAACTGAATCTCAGTTCTACATATGAAGGAGCCGGGATATATGCCTTTCTGGCAACGGATGAAGCATATAAACTGACAGGTTTGCCTGCAAGTGATACTGATGCAACCGGATTGCAATACGAGTTGATTGGTTCATGGACAGAAGCAAATGGTGCAGTATATTCAGCAATGGAGGAAGACGAAAACATCGCTGATATGAATTCTTATACGGGAAGCGGTATCTGTTATCTCGCCAAGCCTAAAATACTGAATAAGGATGGAACGGAAATGGGTAGTGTTAAGGGAAGTGGTGGACAGGATCAGTATCTTGCAAAAGCCACTTGTACAGCTGATACAGGAATTATCTCATTGACAGATGCTGATATCACAGAGGGGCTTACCTTAACAGACGTTATCAAACAGAAAATACAAAGTGGTAAGAAAACAATCACCTTAGCATTATGTACGGACAGAAACACAGCCAACAGACTTGTTGTACATACAAAAGATAGCTCCGGTGATACAGCACCGGCTTTGATTGTAACGAAATCCGTTCCTGAAGATGACCCGGAAACGGTGGATGCCATGCAAACATTTTATGTCTCACCTGACGGTGGTGGCGATGGAACGAAGGAGAGTCCATTTTCCTCTATCGAACAGGCACGGGATGCGGTCAGAGAGATAAACAGTAATATGACGGGCGATATTATCGTTTATTTGCAGGATGGCTGTTATGAAGTAAATGACACGATGGAATTCACTTGTGAAGATTCCGGAACCAACGGATATCACGTCTATTATGTTGCAGAAAAGAATGCAAAGCCTATCATCAGCGGCGGTGAAAACGTGACCGGCGAATGGACTGAGGAAGGGAATGGTATCTACA
Source organism: Lachnospiraceae bacterium (assembly GCA_051878935.1). Classification (GTDB taxonomy): domain Bacteria; phylum Bacillota; class Clostridia; order Lachnospirales; family Lachnospiraceae; genus CANQDT01. The sequence continues at coordinate 38,773 of JBJELB010000051.1, forward strand.
GTATCCCTTACAGCCGTGATGAAAAACTTCGTTCGTTATATGTAAATGGCAAGCGTGCCTATATGACGAGCAAACAGATGGCCGGCAAGGGCGGTTATGGCACCTACGCGGTGTCTGCTGCTGAATATGCGTGGGCGTGGAAAGATGGCACCGTATCCAACGGTACGAAGCTGACGTTTGATGAGACCCTGTTCAATACGAGAAATCCGGAAGATGTGGAATTAGAATCGCAGATGACCTGGAATACTGCAATCGTATGTGTGGATCATTTTGAGGACATCGGAAATGGACAGATGGCTGCAATGCTGCAGATGCCATATGGAGCAGTGGCTCAGTCTCTCTATGAGAGTAACAAATATAATCCAACAAAGACGCAAACCATTTATAACGTATATGAATGGCTGGATGAGCCGGGAGAGTTCTATTTTGATAAATCAGCACAAAAGTTATATTACTATCCGGAAGACGGAGTGGATATGGCAACAGCTGAAGTCATAGTTCCCAAAGTAACTACTTTAGTCAATTTACAGGGAACCGATTTGAACAACAGAGTACATCACATCGGCTTTCGGGGAATCACCTTTGCCTATACAGATTATAATCTATATGAATTAGAAGGTTCCCATGGGCGAGTTGGAAATCAGGCAGATGTTATAAAAACATCAGCTACCTTTGATAGTACACACAAATCCATCTATCGTGAATCCGATATTACACCGTCTGCAGTGGCGGCATCTAATGCGGAATATCTGATATTTGGAAACAACACGTTTTGTCATACAGCGACCAATGCACTCGCTCTTGTGAATGATGTTACTCATGTAACGATGGATGGCAACAGCATATATGACGTTGGTGGTACATCCATTTGTGTGGGACATCCGCAGCATATTTATATTGCTGATAAAAATAGTGATAAGGGTGAGTATAGCGACAAAGAAAAATATGATGCTGATGTGGAGGGGATATGTCAATATATTGATATTACCAATAACTATATTTACGATACCGGGAAGCTGTTCTGGGGGGAACCGGGTGTTCTGATTTTTGTAGCATCTAATCTTACCATGCAATACAATTATGTGGAAAAGACACCGTATTCCGGAATGAGCCTAGGATGGGGCTGGTGGAACATGGACGGCTCTGATAATTCTATTGTTCCGGGGGAACCGTACAACACAACCCATGATAATATCATCAAAAATAATATGTTTCTGAAAACATTACAGATTCTTGCAGATGGCGGTGCCATTTATACGCTGGGAGATATGCCTGGTACGCAAATCAGTGAAAATTTTATTAAAGATATCGGAGTTGCAGGAAAAGAATCATCCTATCACATTCGTGGCATTCATATCGATGAAGGAACGAAGCACGTATATGGTGAAAAGAATGTCATTGATATCTTAAGGTCTCATACCTGTATTGATTGCGGTAAATGGGGCGGTGGAGTAAAAGGCTATAACACATGGAAAGATAATTATTCCACCTCAGCGAGTTATACTACGACTAATAATTACGAACAGGGAACTGTGATTACGGATGCGCATACCGTTTCGGATGGTTACTGGGATAAAGATGTATTTGATATTGTACAGGAATCCGGCATACAGAGCAGTTATTATCGTGATCTGCCGGATAGCTTCCAGATACAGGATGCATTATTGCCGGCTAAATTCAAACTGGATGTGGGAACCACAATATCATTCGGATGTGATATGCAGGATATTGACGGAGCCTTGTGGTTAGCACCAGAAGGAACAACGAAATTTGTGGAGAGTGATACGGTAAAACAGATCATTGACAGCAAGGTGGTAGTACCGTCTGAAGATGTGGTGTATAAATTATATCTTGTCAAGGATGATGCAGTATCCGAAGCTTCTGTTGGTGAGATTACGTTAACGGACAAACTGATTCCATGTCAGACTGCGATGGTTCTCGGAGAGGCATGGGAAGGCCTTGATCCGTTATCAGAAGAGTTAGTGGTATCCGGTCATTATGATGCCGGTGAGAATGATGAATCCGGTGCGGTAGCATTTGTAAAATATGATGTATCGGAAGTTGACTGGGATAAGGTAGTGGATATTACCATCAACGGCGGTGGATATGCGCAGACTACAGATGAATCAGCACTTGAAATATATGTATTGAAGCCGGATGTTGATATTACAAGTCTGACTTTTCCTCATTATCTCGAAACAGAATTGCGTGCCAGTGCCGAGACTTATGTAAGCAGCCAGAAGATTTCCGGTCTGGACTTTACGTATGAGGAGAGTTTAATGACACTGTTTCAGATGATAAAAGAAAATGTGAGTACAGATGGAACGATTTCTTTTGCAATTGCGAACACTTCATCGAATCCATTGAGACTTTATAATAGTGCAGCGACCGGTTATCCGTTGTTAAATATCACATATAAAGAAGATCTTGATTCAGAAGGTGTTATTCCTGATATCGAAGATACGGTAGTGTGTGCATATCATCGGTCACATAATGCGGTAAATATCAGTGCTGTATTTGACCATGATTTATCGACGCAGGTTGCCCTGGTCAGAAACATTGCTAATTATGGATATATGGCATATGCTGTGCTGGATGCCGGCGAAAACAAGACGTTCCGTTTCGACCGGTTTAAGGCAGTATCCAAAATCGGTAGTGATGGTAATCTGGATCTGTATTTATATGGTACCAATGATGCCTCACTGTTGCCGGACAATTATTTTAGTGGGACTTATACAGAGGCTGAAAGAAGGAGTTTATTCTCAGAAAAATATGACCTTCTTACAACCGATTGTGTAGGTAAGAACAAGGTCATGGATACAAGCGGATATTATACGGCAGAAGAAGACTGTCGCGTTCCGGAAGAGCATTACAGATATCTTGTTATCTTATTTGACAGTTGGACGACGACTTATCTAAACGAATTTTATGTCTATGGTGAAATAAAAGAGGATATTCTGTTGGGGGATGTCAATGGTGACAGAACGATTACCGCAGTCGATGCACTGGAGGTTCTGATTACTGGTAATACAGTAGACTTGGAGCGTGGTGATGTGAATGGAGATGGATTTATTAATATGAAGGATGCTGAGCAGATTTTAGAGTATGCAACCGGGAATCGTACCGATTTTATAAAAGAGTAAAAAATAAATTGTAAACAAATCTAAGGAGGTAAATTATGAAGAAACTATTGAAGAGGACAATGGCACTGGTCATGGCTTTCACGATGATGCTCATGATGCAGGGAATCAGCATAAGTGCAATGACCAAAACAAAGATTGACCTGGGTACTTATGTTAAGACATGGAAAGTATCCGATGCACAGGCGTTGGCCTTGACTGATGGGGATACTGATACTACCATAACGGTCAATCGTAACGTAGGTAAGCCGTATCTTACCTATGTAGTGTACGATGCAGGAGAGGGGAAATCTTTTGACTTTAACAAGGTGGTAGTCTATGGTGGTGGAGAAATACGCCTTTTTGGTACAAATAATGATAAGATTGCAACGACAGATCCGGGTACGGATGTAGATTATACATCAGACAGTTATGCGGTATTCAAGTCATATTTTGAAGCGGCTTGGATTGGTACTACAACTTCTTCCCTCTTATCAGAGTCATTTGAGAATCAACCTTCTGATTATCGGTATCTGGCCGTAGTGCTCTCTAACTGGCCAAGCACTACGATTGCCGAGTTTGAGCTCTATAATATGATTTATGATGATGGAGTGAATGATGTTTTATTCTATGATGATATTGAGTTTGTTCAGGGTACATCCGGAAATTTTGAGAATTCGCCAATTACTAAGGTTTCCAATTTAAGTCTGTTAGCACCATTTGATATTACATCTGAGGAGCAGATTCTTAATCAGGAATTATATAGAGTAAATGCGCTAGATTCATCTGCCGGAAGCCAATGGACCGGATATGGTGTGGCCAGAATCCAAGTTGATACAGCAGGAGAATACCGCATCTATATACTTGGAACAAAAGGAAATAACGATACGAGTACACGCAAGTATAAATTGACAGTCAACAGCAGTGATGAATATAGTATGCCACCTGCTACAGCAGAAAATAAGGTAGGTGATGTAACGAATGCCTTTGCAGCAGTTATGGCCTGTGATGTTGTCTTACAGACAGGTATGAATACCATTAAGTTTCAGGGTGATACAGCTGCACCAAACTTTATGGCATTGACCGTCAAAGAGATTCCTAAGCATCCTGTTTCCATTAAAGATAAGGATGGTACTTTAAAGGATTATGAAGTGACTGATGGAAAAATTATGGTTTGCAGATCGACTGTGGCAGTTGCGTGGAAGGTAAATGGTGCTGTGATAGCAATGGGTAAGGAATTCTCCTTTGTGCCAAGTGAGACGACAACGATTGAAGCAGTTGAGATTACCGATGATATGAAGGCTACAGAGGCAGTTGTAACAGGTACAGATCTTGCAGCAAATAAATTCATTGTTACTTATGGCAGTGATTTAACAGAGAATGACTCGCTTTCTATTACCTTTACTGCTGATGATGGTGCTTATGGACAGATGGTACTTCCTGTCACAGCAGATGTCATTGGAAAACAGGTTGAATACACGATGGTTGATAGCGCGAAAACGATTATTGCTGTACAGGTAAAAGCAGCAACGGCAGAGTAAAAAGGAGAGATTGAGATGAAAAAAGTGTATACTGAACCGGAATTGAATATTCAGGAGTTTGTCGTGAAAAATTTAATATCCCTTTCTTCTGATGAACCTTCGACATATCAAAGGGATATAAATTTACAAACAGTTACGTGGACAGATACAAAAGGAATTACGGAATTTGATTTTTAATCGGGCAGTTCAAATATAGGAGCCCTTCGTGGAAAACAGCGGTGCGACGTTTTCGTCGGCACCGCTGTTTTGTATTTATCGTATATCTTCTATTTTCTTTTCCAAGCGTGTTTCTAATACACGAGGGTTCAGCATGAATTTTCGTAATTTACGCAACGAACGTGCGTAGTATAAACCATCACAGAAACGTTCATCAGAGACTAAGCCTAGCCCCATCTGTTTTTGCTGGACGATCTTGTCACCTTCTACTACAGAACGTGGTTTCTCTTTACCCATCGCAAAGAATAATCCGGTTGTTCCAAAGTTATATGTATGATGGAATACATGATTAATCCCGAGTGATTTTAAGTTTGTAACGAAGAAGGATGTGTGAAACGGGCTTAATTCCAGAATTGGTCCCGGAAGTAAATTGTGCTTATCCATCCACATCAGCAGATTCACAGTCAAGCGTAGAATGGGACTTGGAATATAAGTAAGGGTACGCGCCAGTTTGTCTGTTCCGTTTTCACCGGTTCGTTCAGTTGTTTCTTTACGAATGCTTTCATTAATCTTCTCAGCGACTTCAAAGATGCTTTCTGTCCCGTCGAAGCATAATTTAATGGTCGTTCCAACGCTTCCTTCATGAAGTGTCGGATGAACCACAAAGCTTACCCATATCTTAGGACGTGCATAAATCTTACCATGCATCACAAATCGATTCAGCTGTGGACGAATGGCCATCAACCGCACGATAGAAGCGATTAGAATATGCATGTAGTCGATTTGAATCCCCTGCTCCTTTTTCTCTTTGATATACGAATCCATCCCCTGACAGGGTATGGGTTCTTCGTACATATTCATGGCATCGTTTCGTACCTTCATAATATAAGGTGTGATGCGTTCCATTGGCTCCAATCCTTTGATGACTCTGCCATCTGCTCTGTTCCAGATCATACTTTTTCTCTCTTTCGTATCAATATAATATATTATACTAAATTTGATGAAAATCGACAAGTCGCTTTTCTATTCCAGAGGTCGTTCCGAACATTCATAGAGTAATTCATTGGTATCCTGAACAGATAAGTGCTTGTTTAAGGCGAAGATAAGAATGGAATCTCTTCGAATTCTAGCGTAGAGTGCACCCATGTTAGCCAGTGAAAGTGCCCGTTGAGCTTCTTCCAGAGAGAGCGTAAGGGCGAGGCTCAAGGCGATGACTTTATCCCTGCCGGGTTGACGTGTGCCATTGATAATCTGATATCCATAGTTACGCTGAATCTGTGATGCAGCTACAAGCTGACCGGATGAGAGTTTTTTCTCATCCATCTTATTGGTTATGAACTCAGAAAACGTGATGCCGCCGGATTGCTTGCATTCACTCGTATAATGAAATAACTCAGATGAGGAGCTCATGTTGTTAAGGATAGATAATAATTCTTCGGTTGTTTTTCTGTTGATCACTTTTCCTATTCCTTCCGGAGTATTCTTGCATATATTATAGAAATATCATATAATTTTTATGGTGTAAAAGCAAGGAAAATGGGGGAGAAGGGAACAAAACAATGAATCTTGCACAGGAGTATCGATTGACGCAGTATCAGGTTTTGAGTGCTTTGAATGAAGAGGGAACAGTTCAGCTGGTACGTAACGCTATTACCGGAAAAATTGCGGTCAGGAAACAGGTCAGAAATGGTCAAAAGGATATTTATGAATATCTGCAGTCTCTCGCTCATCCGAATATACCCCGCATCTATGAGTGTATAGAATGTGATGAGTGTTGTATTGTAATAGAAGAATACATTGAAGGAAGAACCCTGGCCGATATGTTAAAGGAGAGACCATTTTCCGAGGTGGAGAGTGCGGCGCTTGTGATGGAAATATGTGATACTTTATATCCGCTTCATACGGCTGAGCCGCCGATCGTATGCAGGGATTTAAAACCGGAAAATATCATGATGGATGCTCAGGGGAAAGTAAAGCTGGTGGATTTTGATATTGCCAGAACGGTACAGTCCGAGAAAAATCGTGATACCATCATTCTGGGAACGGAAGGCTTTGCTTCTCCGGAACAGTTTGGACATTTACAGACGGATGCACGATCGGATATCTATTCTCTGGGAATTGTTTTGAATTATTTAGTGACGGATAAGTTTCCCGTAGAAAAGATGGTGCCGGGTGTGTTGGGTGATATTGTGAGAAAATGTCTTGCCATGAATCCGTCAGAACGCTATCAGGATGTGAAAGAGTTAAAAAGTGCATTAGAGCATACATTCCCTGATGAAATCATTGTGCCCGATGTACCTATGATGGAGAATAGCGAACATGTGACAGAGAATGTACAAGCTGATTGGAGACGATACCTTCCACCGGGATTTCGAACAGGAAAATGGTACAAGATGGTCGTGGCAGTGATAGGATATTCGTTTTGGTTATCTGTATGTCTTGATATCGATTCAAATGTAAGTGTTGGGAAAGTTCCCATGCCTGTAATCTGGATAGAACAGTTCCTGTTATTCTGTACTCAGCTGATTACGATAAGCATCGTATGTAATTATCTCGGCTGGAGAGACAGGATTTCCTTTCTGAGAGACTGTCATCCGTTAGCAAGAGTGTTGTTTTATGGTGTTATTTGGTTTGGCCTGATATGTATGGTAACTATCATAGACGTTTTCCTGGAATCGCTTGTCTGAATTGTATGCTGAAAGCATACCAAACCGGGAATCGAAATTATTATGATAAAGTAGTATAAAATAAGATGATATGGAGGGACATATGAGAAAAGGAATAATAATGGTTGTCATGGCTGGTTTTATGGCGTTGTCCACTACTGCCTGCACTACAACAGATACGCAGGTTGCGACATCCGGTCAAAATCAGAAGCAGACGACCAACAAGGAGAAGAAAAAGGAAACAAAGATAGAGAAAACCGGTCAGAAAAAGAAGTCTGTGAAGCAGGAAGACTCTGCGACGATGGGTGAGAAAAATGCATTAAAGAAAGCGGAGAGTTATTTGAGTTTTATGGCATTTTCTGAAAAAGGACTGAAGAAACAGTTGGAGTTTGATGGCTTTTCGGAAAAAGAATGCAAGTATGCGGTCAAACATTGCGGTGCTGATTGGAATGAGCAGGCAGCGAAAAAGGCAGAGAGCTATCTGGATATCATGTCTTACTCGAGAAGTGGATTGATAGAGCAATTGGAGTTTGAAGGCTTTACATCAGAACAGGCCGAATATGGTGTAACCCAGGTGGGCTATTAGAAAAGCGAGAATAGAAAGGAAATACAATAGCCGGCAGCTATTCTGATTTGAAAATCTGGGGTGGCTACGCATGTATTTGTGGCGTGATTCATGTCATTTCCATGTTTGGTAAGAAAAAAGCAATTGAGACTGCGGAATAATTTTTCATTTATACTACAAAAGGCGTATCACCATTTTTTATGATACGCCTTTTGGCTATCTGTTATCGTGTTATATTGCCATTGTTCCGTCTGCAAGGTCTTTTGCTGCAAACGGGATAAAGTAAAACGGTATCGTAAGCAGTTTTTGCTCAGGATTATAGCCGTAGTTATTCTTAGAAACCTTAATGGCATATTCAAACTTGTTGTGGTTAGAAAACTTCTCAAGAGAGTTGAGTGTTCCTCTGCCTTTTTTGACATCAAGCGGAAACAATTTATTGTCCGACTCGATAATAAACTCTAACTCGGCAGATGATTTTCCACGCCAATAGAATAATTTATGTTCTTTGGCAATTAGCTCGTTTGCCACAAAGTTTTCAAAGAAAATACCTGATAAGGTGTTTTCTCTTTCACTCGATATAAAAGAAGCAGCATTGATACCGCTTTGGTGTGAGAACATACCAATATCACCGAGAAACAGACGGAAGTTGCTCTCGCTATCCGGCATAAGCGGCATTGTAATATGCTCTTTCAGTTGGAAGGATTGATTGACAACGTGTGCCATTGTCAGCCACTGAATAGAGGTTGCAAAATCTCTTGTTTTGCTCTTTTCTTCAATAAGTCCGGGCGAAAAGTTTTTAGACTCTTTGTTAAGCTCTCTGTAAATATTTTGGAACAAGACACGGGAACGCAACACAGCTTCCTGACTTGCCTGATATAATTCCATATCAGAAAGATAGTTGTCATACAAAACCTTGAGAATTTCTTTTGCTTCAAAAAGGTTATCGCCGTCAATATAAGCTTCTACCGCTTCGGGCATACCGCCCACAAGTAGATATTTATACACCTGTTCCATTGCCAATTCGTGAATTTTGCTATCCAACGGTTGCTTGCTGTCATACGCCTTTTTGATGGCGGTATAAAGCATTTTGTTACTGTTCATCAAGAACTCATCGAAAGTCATAGGATAAACCGTCATCTGATTTATCTTTCCAACAGGGAAAAGGAATTTGTCGTTTTCCTTTGAACCTCTCTTGTGCGTTTCTCTTTGGAGTTTTATACGCACCATTGAGCCGGTTGCAATAACGGGAACTTCCCTGAAGTCCTGACAGAAGTATTTAAGCGAAGAAATGATATTGGGACATTCCTGCACTTCATCAAAAATCAAAAGGGTGTTTTTGTTGATCTGCTTACCTTTTCGTAATGAGATGTATTCAATGATTTTTTTCGCATTGGCGGTCTTGGAACAGAATTCACGGATCTCGTCCTCTTTTTTGCAGTCCACATAGATGTAGTTATTTTTATAGTAAGTTTCAGCAAAAATTTCTTGTACAAGATAAGTTTTGCCGACCTGTCTTGCACCCCAAACGATTAAGGGCTTTTTCCGCTTGTTGTTATTCCAATCTATCAATTTTTGCAAGGCAATTCGTTCCATAAATGAACCTCCGAACAATTGATGAATGTATTATGCCATAAGTTGCACCATTTTACAAGTAATTTTAATAGTAATTTGCACCTATATAGACTTTCTATACTCTGTTATTTGCACCAATTCCAAAAGATTGACGTTGAAAATTATCGTAAGCAGGATTATAAATCCGAGTATATGAAAAAATGGGTTGATTGCGATGAATAGTATACCCTGTTTTCCATATACTAACTCCATATCCAATGATTTGGAGCTTCTAATCGAAATCATACAGAAAATAATGGAGGAAATACAACGATGAAAGCAACAGGTGCTCAAGTTATACTAATGTTAGGTTAGAAGAAAGCCAGTATTTAAGCGGGTTTCAGCTAATTTAGTCCTATAAAAAAATCGCATTTTTCATGTGCGAAAAGGGTTAGGACGGCGCCGGAATTAACTCAAATCGAGAGCAAAATGCATTAGTATGACACGAGCAGTCAGGGTGTTTTCAAAGGGAAGATTTTTATAACATTCTCACACGAGCTATCTTGTTCGTGTAATGGAAACTACTATTTCCTGTACACCAGTTTCGTGAAGTACAAATAACTGAATAACCATTATTTTGGTAGGACTAAGTTAGTTTTTCGGACTCAAAGTGTGAGTCAGGCTAATCGTAGTCCTACTTTTTTATTGATTTGCCATGGAAAACTAACTTAGATTAAGGAGGAAGCAGACGATGAATAACAAAATCGAAGTAATTGGTATTGACCACGGCTGGAGTAATATTAAAACCTCTTCACAGGTATTCGTTACCGGCGTGAAGGAAATTACAACTGAACCTGCATTATATGATGGCGTTCTTGAGTATAAAGGAAGATATTACAAGGTCGGAGGCAACAGACAGGAAGTAAAAAGCACAAAGACAGAGGATGATACATTTTATCTTTTGACTCTGGCAGCGGTTGCGAAGGAATTAAGACGAAGGGGCTTATGTGAAGCAAAGGTGCTCTTGGCGGTAGGTTTGCCACTGACACGATTTGGCAGTGAGAAGTCAGACTTTATTAAGTATCTTACAGCGGAAAGGGATATCGAGTTTCTGTTTGAGAATATCAGGTATCATGTGGTAATTGAAAATGTTGCAGTATTTCCACAATGCTATGCGGCAGTTGCGGATAAGCTTCAGACTTTCAATAAGAAAACCTTGATAGTTGATATCGGGTCATGGACGATTGATATAATGCCCGTTGTAGATAAGGTTCCGGACGAATCAAAATGCGTAACCATTCCGAAGGGTCTGATAACCTGTATGAGAACCATCAATGAGCAGTGTGTAAGACAGTTGAATGGTGAATTGGATGAGTCTTTTATTCAGGATATTATGAGGTTTGGCAGATGTGAGATTGACAGAAAGTATTACGACATTGCGAAAGCAGAAATCGAAGCCTTTTGTGAGAAGGTGTATAACTCAATCAGAGAGTATGGATACAACTTATCTACAA
>JBJELB010000052.1:0-49625 GCA_051878935.1 Lachnospiraceae bacterium
TTCCCGATATTCTCTTCTGGAAATGCAATGATATTCCGGAAAACCTTGTCTATTCAAGAAATCCGGCTAGTAAAAAAAATAATTTTTAACTCCATTTGCACTCCAGAGACAAAAATAAATCCCCGGGAAAGCCCATAAATACAGGCTTTTCCGAGGATTCGACTTCTATTCAAACTCTATCGTTGCTGGTGGTTTCCCCGTACAATCATACAGCACCCGGTTTACGTTCTTCACCTCATTGACGATACGATTTGCTACCACTCCCAGCACTTCCCACGGAAGTTCCGCTGCTTCGGCTGTCATGAAGTCACTGGTGGTTACTGCACGAAGTGCGATGGCATAATCATAGGTTCTTTCGTCACCCATAACACCTACGGAACGCATGTTGGTCAACGCGGCAAAATACTGGCTGATGCTTTGATCCAGTCCGGCTTTTGCGATTTCTTCACGGTAGATGGCATCGGCATCCTGAACCATTCGCACTTTATCTGCGGTTACTTCACCGATGATACGAACGCCAAGACCCGGACCTGGGAATGGCTGACGGAATACGAGGCGTTCCGGAATGCCCAGCTCTAAACCAACTTTACGGACTTCATCCTTAAAGAGCAGGCGAAGCGGCTCGATGATCTCTTTAAAATCAACATAATCAGGAAGCCCTCCTACGTTATGGTGACTCTTGATGACCGCAGACTTTCCTAAGCCACTTTCAATTACATCCGGATAAATAGTTCCTTGTACAAAATAATCAACCGCACCGATTTTCTTTGCTTCTTCTTCAAAGACACGGATGAACTCTTCACCGATAATCTTTCTCTTTGCTTCCGGTTCTTCGACCCCCTTCAATTTCGCATAGAAACGTTCCTGTGCGTTCACACGGATAAAGTTAAGGTCGAATTGTTTCGAGAAGATCTCTTCTACTTCATCACCTTCATTTTTACGAAGCAGACCATGATCTACAAAAATACAGGTAAGCTGTTTACCGACTGCTTTACTTAACATCACGGCAGCTACGGAAGAATCCACACCACCGGATAATGCACATAAAACCTTCTTATCACCAACCTTTTCACGAATCGCACGAATGGATTCTTCTGCGAAAGAACTCATTTTCCATGTACCTTCACATTGACACACGTTAAATAAGAAGTTGGATAACATCCTGGAGCCTTCCTGTGTATGAACTACTTCCGGATGGAACTGAACTGCATAGAACTTCTTCTCGATGTTTTCCATCGCTGCCATCGGGCAGGAAGGAGTTTTGGCACTCACAACAAAGCCCTCTGCCAAAGTATCGATTCGATCCGTGTGTGACATCCAGCATATCGTATTTCGACTGACACCCTCGAATAAGAGAGAGTCGGTATCAACCTCAACCTCCGTTTTGCCGTATTCACGGATATCAGCAGAAATGACACGTCCGCCTAACTGATGCATCATCAGCTGGGAACCATAACAGATACCAAGAATCGGAATACCCAGTTCATAAATCTGAGGATCACATTTTGGAGACTCTTCTTCATATACACTGTTCGGACCACCGGTAAAAATGATTCCCTTCGGATTCATTGCTTTCAACTCTTCCATTGGCATATTGTATGGCTTTACCTCACAATACACATTACATTCTCTGACTCTCCTTGCGATTAACTGGTTATACTGACCTCCAAAATCAAGTACGATAATCGTCTCCTGCTGCATATCAATTTCCTCCTATATCTTGTGCATATAATATTATGCCCGTTCTTTGTTCGTAAATTTTGTATACTGTCCCAGCCAGACTAACTCGACTGTTCCGGTAGAACCATTCCTTTGTTTTGCCACGTTTATCTCTGCAATATTCTTCTTCTCAGAATCCTCATTATAATAGTCATCACGATAGATGAACATAACAACATCGGCATCCTGCTCAATCGCTCCCGATTCACGAAGGTCCGATAACATCGGTCGGTGATCCGGACGAGATTCTACTGCACGGCTCAGCTGTGACAATGCAATCACCGGACAGTTGATTTCGCGTGCTAACGCTTTTAAGGAACGTGATATCTCGGATATCTCCTGCTGACGGGACTCACTGCGTTTACCGCCAGCCATTAACTGCAAATAGTCGATAATGACCAGCTGGATATCCTGTGTCTGTTTATACCTGCGGCATTTGGAACGAAGCTCCGCGATGGTAATACCCGGTGTATCATCAATAATCAGATTCGAGTTGCCTACAACGCCTACACTCTCCATCAGCTTTTCCCATTCCATATCCTGCAGATTACCTGTCCGGATATTCTGGGAATCTACCAGAGATTCCATTGCCAGCAAACGTGTCACCAACTGTTCCTTAGACATCTCAAGACTGAAGATGGCTACCGGAAGCTGCTTACGGAAAGCAACATGCTGTGCAATATTCAGTACAAACGCTGTTTTACCCATCGCCGGCCTGGCCGCTACCAGAATCAGTTCCGATGGATGCATGCCTGCCAGCTTATAATCCAGATCGGTAAAGCCTGTAGGAATACCGGTCACGCTTCCACCATTCTTTGCAGCTTCTTCAATGGCATCCAGAGAGTTCAATACAACCTCCCGGATTGGTGTAAAATCCTGAGAGCCACTGCTCTGCTGCAAGAGTTGAAACACTTCTTTTTCTGTCTTTTCCAGAATGTCGTCCACATCTTCTTTTGCCAGATAAGCATCATTGGTGATTCCTTCACATGTATGAATCAAGCGGCGCAGGACAGACTTGCCTTTGACAATCTCTGCATACTGTTTCACATTGGCAGATGTAGGCACCGTTTCCACAATATCACGAATGAAATCCAGGCTGCTGATATTCTCCGGCACGGATTTCTCTTTCAGTTTATTCTGCAAAGTAATCAAATCCACCGGTTTTCCTTCATTGTACAACGTGACCATAGCATCATAAAGAATGCCAAACTGGGTCTGATAGAAGTCCTCTTTTACCAGCATATCGGACACAACAATAATCGCATCGCGATCCATAATCATGGAGCCTATCACTGACTGCTCTGCCTCAATACTATGTGGTTGTATCTTTTTAATAAAAGCCTCATCCATAAGGATTATTCTCCTTTAACGCGAACCTTTAACTGTGCGGTAACCTGTGGATGTAGTTTCACCGGCACATCCTGAACCGTGATACCCTTGATGGAATCTTTTAACTGAATCTTTTTCTTATCCAGTTCCAGACCCAGTTGTTCTTTTGCCGCCTGAGCAATTTCCTTAGAAGTAATGGAACCGAATGTCCTGCCGCCTTCACCGGTTTTAATCGTCAGCGTAACCTCTTTGGCAGCAATTTCTTCTGCGAGAGCCTTGGCATCTGCCAATTTCTCTGCAGCTACCTTTTCTTCATGCTGCTTTTGCAGCTTTAAATCATTGATATTTTTGCTTGTTGCTTCTACACCCAGCTTCTTCGGTAAAATAAAATTTCTGGCATAGCCGTCATTTACCTTTACACGGTCCCCCTTCTTACCAAGTGCTTTTACATCTTCTAATAAAATGATATCCATGTGTCTTTCTCTCCTTATGTCTCGGACTCTTCCAGTATTTCATCAATCAGTCCTTTTATCATCAACACTGCTTCTTCCAGTGTTACTTCTGTCAACTGTGCTCCGGCCATATTAATATGTCCGCCGCCACCTAACTTTTCTAACATCACCTGCACATTCACATCATCAATCGAACGTGCACTGATATAAATGCGATTCTTAAACTCGGTAATCACAAACGATGCTCGCACACCACCGATATCCAGCAAATCATTCGCTGCCTGAGCACCTACTACAGTTGGAGTCGCCAATCCATCTCCATGCATAGCAGAAATCGCAAATTGTTTCCGGTATATCTCAGACTCTTCGATTACCCTGGCTTTATATTTTGCCGATTCTGCGTCTCCACGAAACATCTTACGCACACGTACAACATCAGCGCCACTGCGGCGTAAATATGCTGCTGCCTCAAACGTCTTTACTCCTGTCTTTGTAACAAAATTATCTGTATCCAGAATAATACCGGAGTACATCGCATCCGCTTCCACCGGACGAAGCTTTGGCTTCGTATTGATATATTGCAAAATCTCAGCAACTAATTCACAGGTGGAGGATGCATATGGCTCAATATAAGATAACACCACGCGCTCTAAAGCTTCACTCGACTGCCTGTGATGATCCAGAAGTACAATGGCATCTGCCTTTTTGTAAACCGGAACACTGGCAAGTAAGGATTCCCGACACACATCTGCAAGAATCAGAATGGTATTGGCATCCATGATAGCGAGTGCCTCTTCGCTCTTAACAAACATATCATCTTCGTAACTCTCATCACGGATAAATTCATCCACATACGGGCGAATCGTCGATGGCAGCTCATCTAAAATGATATGCACCTTTTTATTCATGCTTTTGGCCAAACGGTACAAACCGACTGCTGCGCCGAAGCAATCTGCATCCGGCAGCCGGTGTCCCATGATAATAACTTTATCCCGCAGCTCCAGTATTTCCCGCAAAGCATGTGCCTTTACACGTGCTTTCACTCTGGTACTCTTCTCAACACCTTGTGACTTACCACCATAATAAGATACTTTATCACCATTTTTCACGACAGCCTGGTCGCCACCACGTCCAAGTGCCAGATCCATCGCGGCACGTGCATTCTCATAAGATTCTGCATAATCTTCTGCATTGACACCCAATGCAATACTTAACGTAACCGGCAGGGTATTCCCAATACTGATCTCCCGTACCTCATCTAACAGGGAAAACTTATTGGCCTGCATCTGGTTTACATAACGCTGCTGAACGATGATTAAGAACTTATCTCTCTCAAAATTCTTGCATATCGCATGAATACTCTGCATATACTTTGTAATCTTTCGATGTACCATAGCCTCCAGCAGTGAACGGCGTATATCTTCGATACTGTTCATAGTTTCGTCATAATTGTCGATATAAATCAGACCTGCCACCATCTTATTGTCGGTACACATTCGCTCCAGCTTCTGAATCTTGGTATCATCATAAAAATACCATGCCAGCATTCCGTCCGGCTCGCTTTCTGAAACTGACTCCTGTGTAAAAACATGTTCGTTATTCATGCATTTCACTTCTACCTGATAGTGACGTTCCTCACATCGAAGCGCAATTGTTTTATTCTCGCCCAATGCCGGAAATACAGACTGATTAAGTTCTGTAAAAATCTGAGTGATATTGTTCTTACTAATCTTCTCTTTTCCAAATAAGTCCTGAAATGCCTGGTTAAACCACACAATGTGCCCTTGTAAATCTGTATAAACATACGGCATAGACATCTCTTTTAACAAATATTTCTGAACCTGGTTCTGCTCAAAAGCAAAATTAATCAACCGATTCAGAATACCCGGTTTCTGGAAATGATAAATCAGAAATACAACAACCAGATACACCAGTGCAAAAACTCCTAAGCATATCCCTGATATTTTATGAAACTGAAAGACTACAACCGCAATCAGCACCCATACAGGGGTCAACCACAACGGGGATTGCAGATAGAGTTCTATCTGGTCTTTCAAGGTTCTCTGCTTTTTCATACCACACTTCTCCTTCACGTCCGTGTTAGTTTATCTATTATACCACCAAGACTATAGAAGTTACAAGCATAGAAATGATTTCAGGTATTGTCCGGTAAAAGATTCCTCCACCTGGCAGATTTCTTCCGGTGTTCCCTGTGCTACAATCGTTCCGCCGCCGTCGCCGCCATTCGGTCCAATATCGATAATATAATCAGCAGTCTTGATTACTTCCAGATTATGCTCAATCACAACAATGGTGTTGCCACCCTCTTTTAATTTCGCCAGAATATTTACTAACTTATGCACATCATCAAAATGAAGACCTGTGGTAGGCTCATCGAGAATATAAATAGTTTTTCCCGTGCTTCGCTTACTCAGCTCGGTTGCCAGCTTAATGCGCTGTGCTTCTCCGCCTGACAATGTTGTAGAAGGCTGTCCCAGCTTGATATACGACAGTCCAACATCCCGCAGGGTTTCCATTTTTCTGCTGATACCCGGAACATTTTCAAAAAATACACACGCCTCTTCCACTGTCATCTCCAGTACATCATAGATATTCTTACCCTTATAACGGACCTCAAGCGTTTCCCGGTTATAGCGCTGTCCGTGGCATACTTCACAAGGCACATAAACGTCAGGTAAAAAATGCATCTCTATCTTGATGATGCCGTCACCCGAGCACGCCTCACAGCGACCGCCCTTTTTATTAAAAGAAAAGCGACCTTTGTCATATCCACGCATTTTCGCATCTTTTGACATTGCAAACAGCTCACGGATCTGGTCAAACACACCGGTATATGTGGCAGGATTGGAGCGCGGTGTCCTTCCAATCGGAGACTGGTCAATATTAATCACTTTATCCAGCTGCGAGGTACCATCAATCCCTTTATGTTTCCCCGGTTTACATTTTGCACGGTTTAAGTCTCTTGCCAGATGCTTGTACAAAATCTCATTCACAAATGAGCTCTTACCCGAACCGGACACACCGGTTACACAGGTCATAACTCCTAACGGGACCCGAATATCTATGTTTTTGAGATTATTCTCTGCCGCGCCCCGTACCGTAAGATACCCTGAAGGTTTCAGGCGCTTCTCCGGCACCGGGATCATCATACGATGGCTCAAATAAGCTCCTGTCAGGGACTCCTTACATTTCATAATCTCTTCTGCTGTTCCGCAGGCGACAACCTCTCCACCATGGGATCCGGCACCCGGACCGATATCCACAATATAATCTGCGGCACGCATGGTATCCTCATCATGCTCAACTACAATCACACTGTTACCCAGATCACGGAGATTCTTCAACGTTTTTATCAATTTATCATTATCTCTCTGGTGCAGCCCGATACTTGGCTCATCCAGAATATAGGCTACTCCTACCAGACCGGAACCAATCTGGGTTGCCAGTCGGATACGCTGTGCTTCTCCTCCTGACAGTGTTGCCGTTGCACGACCCAGTGATAAATAATCCAGCCCGACATCTCGTAAAAATCCGATGCGTGCACGGATTTCTTTCAGTATAGCTGCACCGATCATCTGTTGGCGCTGCGTCAGCTCCATCGTCTGCAGAAATTCATACATCTGTTCCACAGACATGGTGGTAATCTCCGCAATGTTTTTGTCTGCAACTGTCACTGCCAGAGCTTCTGCTTTCAGACGTTGTCCTTTACAATCCGGACAAGGTGTCACGGTCATATATGCCTCGTACTCGGCCTTCATCGTCTCGGAAGACTCCCGGTATTTCCGTTGTATATTCTGGATCAGTCCTTCAAAAGCAACCTGGTAAACTCCATATCCTCGTTTTCCCTGATAATGAACCGTTACCTCTTTTCCTTTCGTTCCGTATAGAATGATATCCTGATCTTCTTTTCTCATATCCTCAAATGGCGTTTCCAGTGAAAATCCATATTCTTCTGCTAACGCATCCAGAATGGCACGCGTATAGGATTTTTTATCCGTACAGGACTGCCAGCCCATCACTTGAATTGCTCCCTCGGCAATCGACAGTCTCTTATTCGGGATCATAAGATCCGGGTCAAATTCCCGTTTCATACCCAGACCATGACACATAGGACATGCCCCAAAGGGATTATTAAAGGAAAAACTGCGCGGCTCAATCTCATCAATACTGATACCGCAGTCCGGGCAGGAAAAGCTCTGCGAGAAGTTAATCGTCTCACCACCCACAACATCCACACACATCAATCCTTCAGCCAGATCCAGTGCTGTTTCAATGGAATCCGTCAGACGTTTCTCAATCCCCTCTCTTATCACTAAACGGTCTACCACAATGTCAATATTATGCTTCAGATTTTTATCCAGGGAGATCTCTTCATCCAGGCCATAGAGATTATCGTCAATCCGCACACGCACATAACCGCTTCGCTTTGTCTGCTCTAACAGCTTGGCATGAGTGCCTTTTCGTCCGCGTACGACCGGTGCCAGAATCTGAAATCTCGTTCCCTCCGGAAGCTGTAAAATACTGTCCACCATCTGATCCACTGTCTGTTTCGCAATCACCTTGCCGCACTTCGGACAGTGCGGAATGCCGATACGGGCATACAAGAGACGAAAATAATCATAGATTTCCGTCACAGTTCCAACCGTAGAACGCGGATTGTGATTGGTCGATTTCTGATCGATCGAAATCGCCGGTGACAGTCCTTCTATCTTTTCAACATCCGGTTTCTCCATCTGTCCAAGAAACATACGCGCATACGAGGACAAGGATTCCATATAGCGTCGCTGTCCTTCCGCATAAATCGTATCAAATGCCAGGGAGGATTTCCCTGAACCGGATAATCCGGTCAGCACGACCAGCTCATTTCTCGGAATATCCAGATCAATATTTTTTAGATTGTGTTCTTTTGCTCCCCGGATTCTGATATACTCTTTCTCTTTCTTCATCGTGAATAAACCTCACTTCTAATCTTTATGATAATCTCGTAAAACGATCTTCAGCTCCAATAACTGATCACGAAGCGTTGCAGCAGATTCAAAATCCAGCTCAGCTGCTGCTTTGTTCATCTTCTTCGTCAATTCCTTGATCTTCTGTTCCAGTTCCTTCTCTGTCATGGACTCCACATCCTTCTCCACCGGTGCATCTTCCACAGAAGAGGTAATCTGAATCAGATCACGCACTTCCTTCTGAATCGTCTTCGGAGTGATACCATGCTCCCGGTTATAAGCATCCTGAATCTCACGGCGGCGCTGGGTCTCATCGATCGCTATCTGCATAGATCGTGTTATCGTGTCTGCGTACATGATAACATGGCCCTCACTATTTCGCGCCGCACGTCCAATCGTCTGTATCAGAGAACGTTCTGAACGCAGAAATCCTTCTTTGTCAGCGTCCAGTATCGCAACCAACGTAATCTCAGGGATATCCAGACCTTCCCGCAAAAGGTTAATACCTACCAACACATCAAAGACATCCATACGAAGATCACGCACAATCTCTACCCGTTCCATCGTATCAATATCGGAATGAAGGTATTTCACACGGATACCGACCTCCTTCATATAGTCAGTCAGATTCTCTGCCATACGTTTTGTCAGGGTCGTTACCAGAACCTTATGATGTTGTGCCGTTTCTTTATGAATCTCACTTATTAGATCATCAATCTGCCCCTCTACCGGTCGGACTTCAACCCTTGGGTCCAGCAATCCGGTCGGACGGATGATCTGCTCTGCCCGAAGCATCTCATGCTCCTCTTCATAGACATTCGGCGTCGCCGATACGAACAGAATCTGGTCAAGCTTCTGCTCAAACTCATCAAACTGCAGCGGCCGGTTATCCAATGCCGATGGCAGACGGAAGCCATACTCGATCAAGGTCGTCTTTCGCGAACGGTCACCGGCATACATTCCACGCACCTGAGGAACAGTAATATGGGACTCATCGACAATCATCAGATAGTCCTCTCCAAAGAAATCCAGCAGCGTATCCGGTGTTTCTCCGGCCTGTCTGCCTGCCAGATGACGGGAATAATTCTCTACACCGGAGCAGAAACCGGTCTCTCGGAGCATCTCGATATCAAATCGGGTTCGCTCTCCAATCCGCTGGGCTTCCAATAACTTGTCATTCTCTTTAAAATAGGCAATCCGCTCTTCCAGCTCTGCCTCAATCGTCACAATAGCCCGTTCCAGCTTCTCATGCTCCACTACATAATGGGATGCCGGAAAGATCGCCACAAAGTTCAAGATACCCTTCACTTCACCGGTTAATACATCCATCTGCACGATCCGGTCAATCTCATCCCCGAAAAACTCGATTCGTACCCCATCCTCAAAATTCGAGACCGGTATAATCTCCAATACATCTCCTCTTACGCGGAAAGAGCCACGTTTAAAATCCATGTCGCTTCTGACATACTGGATATCAATCAGGCGTTCAATAATGGCATCACGATCCTTTATCATACCGGGACGCAGAGAAATCATCATCTCTGCATAATCCACCGGACTACCAATTCCATAAATACAGGATACCGAAGAAACAACAATGACATCCTTCCGCTCAATCAAAGCCGCGGTTGCACTGTGGCGTAATTTATCAATCTCATCATTAATCGAGGAATCTTTCTCTATATAAGTATCAGTCGAAGGTACATAAGCCTCCGGCTGATAATAATCATAATAGCTTACAAAATACTCCACCGCATTCTCCGGGAAGAACTCCTTAAACTCACTATAGAGCTGGGCAGCCAGTGTCTTGTTATGAGCCAGTACGATAGTCGGTTTATTCAGTTGTGCAATAACATTCGCCATGGTAAAAGTCTTACCGGAACCGGTAACACCGAGCAGAGTCTGGCATTGATTCCCTTCCTTGAAGCCTTTCACAAGGGCTTCTATCGCTTGCGGTTGGTCGCCTGTCGGCTTGTATTCTGAATGAAGTTTAAATATATTTTGTGCAGTTTGCACAAATACCACCTCCAAAAGTCGTAGTTAAAAAGTTCGCCTATTCGCCAAAAAATCGTTGTGACACATTTTCTGTCTTTGCCCCAAAAACTCCACTACGAATCAGGGGCACCTTTTTGCTTTTTTCTTTCTGCCAAACCCTCATTGTAACCTAATGGATTTGACAGCACGAAAACAAGTTTTAGTATAGCACAGAACTTCTTTCTTGTCTACTGCAAAACGAACATTTGTTCGTTTTTTATTAGAGAAAACAATCTCATTCCGAATCGGCAGCGGAATCCTGCGTGAGATTTGTCTTATCGTTAAAAAACACCATTGGCAGCAGTTATTGCTTCTAATGGTGTTTCTTCGTTTCCTTATATTCAATTTATTTCGAGGCAGGTCGCTTATCACCTGCTTTTTCCCTTAAAAATCCTGTAATTTGTGAAACATACCATCTACTATTACCTGCGCGCCGGTCGGTTTATATTCACTGTGCAACTCAATCTCCATCCTCCGATACAGAAAGAATTGCATTCTTTGCCTGACGAAGCATAGCTACTGAACGGCTATACATTGTGCTCATATACTACGATTCCCTCCTTTACTGCATCTTCCACTACTGTTCCATCAAGATACCCCAGATTAACAACATCTGCTCTTCCTTTTGTAATAACAGAAATCTCCTTCCGCAAATTGAACCATCATTCATACTCTCGTGAATCCAAATATAATGCTCTACTCTACTTTACAATTTACTATTTTCATCAATTCGATCAAGTAATAACTGTAAGTATCTTTCTCCAATATGTCTTCCTGAATCCCTTAAAATGTCTACACATTCTCTTATTTCGTCAGATGAAATATAACCATTCTGATATGAAGCAAGCAACAAACCAATGGTTCCCATTATCTTAAGCCCCATCTGCTCTGCAACGTTTCTTCCCTTAGCTTCATCCATTAAAAGCAAATCCGCGTGCAAGTTATCTGTTAATACAATGGCTTCACTTTCTCCCAAATCTAAGCCTGTAACTCTTCGAATAATATTAACTGATTTATCATCTTCTATTTGTACTACACGAATATATGAACATTTTTTTATTTCTTCTGCTTCCATTGCAAACCTTTGATTTGAAGTCAGTTCACCAAATACTGCTTTGGGTATCTGAACTTCCCCGAAATATTTATACAGTAAATCCAAATGTCCCACTTTCAGTAACAAAATCAATGGTGTTGTATCAGAAACAACTATCATGCAGTCACCCCGCTTAATCCCAATGACTTGAATGTCTCCAAATCCTTATCTAATTCATCCATCGTCTGATCAAAATAGCAGAACCCCATCTTTCCATATAGATCAATCAAATCTAGCTTTGAAATTCCTAATATCTCTGCAGCCCTTCCATTTGATATCTTCTTCTGTAATACATATGGATACAATAACAGCGCATTTCTTTGTAATTCATCTTCCGCATTATTTTCTGTAATATATGGCTTCATTGCCTCTGGTATGTGTATTTCTACTGTCGTATATGACATATATCTTCACTCCTTTCAAAACAATTGAGACCTATTGCTATGCCAAAGGAACATCTCACCAGTTCTTTCTTAATTCTCTCATTTATATTATAGCAGAAACATCAAATAATTACACCATCGTTTTCTTCGATGCATTCGGTTGCTATTACGCCTTGGACGAATGAGCGTAACCTGTTGTACCCTTTCTATAAAGTGTTACTTAGTCCATTTATACCATATATTCCACAAAATATGGATTAAAAAGCACCACAAGATACTATATGTAGATAAAAATTTCAAGTTCCATAATAGCTTACAAAATACTCCACCGCGTTCTCCGAGAAGAACTCCTTAAACTCACTATAGAGCTGGGCAGTCAGTGTCAGCCCACCGGGGCAAACGACATATTTCAATAGCACTTATAGTCCGAACAACTGCAGTAGCTTCTTCCAGAAACTTGTGGTCTTTTCTTCCTCCACAACTATCTTCTCTACCTCCGGTATTTCGATAGACTCTGTTTCTATGACAAACTGTACTGATTTTATGTTTGTATTCTTCTCAGATACAAAAGATTTTGCATCCTCGTTCTTCTCCGAAACAATATCTATCATCGAATCAAAGGTGTCTGTCTGCCTTGTGAACTTCTCCGTTCCATTCTTTAATTCCTGTGTTCCCTCAGATAAATCCTGTACACCATTCTGAAGAGCACCTGTTGCCGACGACAGCCTTCCAACATTCTCATACCATGTATTCATGTTTTGCTGTAGCTTATTTGCACCTCCTGCACTCTGCGCTACAGCGGAAGTATACGAAACCAGCCCCTCATAAAACGTGCCATAGCTGTCCAACTGGGCCTGTAATTCTGCCAGGCTCTCTGAAGGGACCTGCTGCTGCAGCTGATTCAAAACCTCAGTGTAATTTTCCGGTGTCAGTTGAATTTCCGGCATTCCGAACTGTGCCAGCTGACTGTTGACCGCAGTCTCTGCCTGTTTACAGAGAGCCTTATAGGTCGTTTTAGCGCCCTGAAGCAATGCCTGATTCTGACCTGACAGAGCAGACAAGCCTGCCGACAATTCCTTTGATCCATTTACCAACTGACCAGTACCCGTATATAATTGTGATGTTTTATCTTTCAGTGTTCCTACCGCTGAATATAAATCCTGTACACCGTTTTGGATTTCTCCCGCTCCGTCATCCAGTTCCTCGATGGAATGAATTGCCTTTTTCATCTTCTTTTCAGATGGAACGCCCAGAGAATCAAAATCCAGATTCAACTTCACTCCATTCAGTGTGATTCCATCCATTTCAAAATCCTCTACATCTGCCTTGACTGATATATCGGCCCCTTTCCCCGGAAAAACAGTATAGGTTAATTGTTTCCGACTGCCGACATTGGCAACTGTCGCACTGCCTGCTTCTATATTTCTACATTGTTCTGTATCAAGCAGCAGATTTATCTGAAGTGCATAGTCCTCGAAGAAGGAAGAACTGCATTTCTTATTTTCTTTTATCTGTATGGCAATCTCAAGCTGTCCGCTTTTTCCTGCGACATCCCCGGCTACATATTCCTTTCCATCAATATAATAGTGAATAGCAACCGTCCACGGCATCTCCTTCTGCTTTAGCTTTCCTTCATAGTATAAGGTTTTATCCCCGGTAGAGATGCTCACCTTTCCGTTTTGATATTGAATCCGGTCATTACTGGTCATGTTACGCAGTGTTTCGTAATCACCATAATCTGTTATGACTCCGTTCCCAGGTGTAACAAAGGAATTCACAACATTGATTTCCTTAACGCTTCCCTGTCCATCCAAATTTACATAGACGACTTCTTCTTTGGGACTATTCTTCTCTTTAGCACTTACAAAAGCGGTCAATGAGCTGCATAATAATAACAACGCAACCAGTCCGGCTATGACTCTGTAAACATATTTTTTCATACTCTTTTCCTCCTAAATCGATCATAAATATACAAAAAACCAGGTAATACTAAAAATACTATGAGTAATGACAAGATAGCACCACGTCCGATGAAAATACCCAATTGTGCCAGCAGCTGATTACTGGACATCCATCCCAGCAATAGACCTACAACGGTTAATACACTGCCGGAGGTTAAGATAGATATGGCAACATCTGAGATTGTCCGGACAACAGCCTCTTTTCTCTCCATCTGCAGCCGGTTTTCCCTGAAGCGTTCCGTCATTAAAATCGCATAATCAACGGTAGCTCCCAACTGAATAGAACTAATAATCAAATAGGCGATATAATATATCGGCGTTCCCATAAAATATGGAATAGCCAGATTCAGCCAAATCGCCGTCTCAATGCACAGCACTAAAATTACCGGTAATGCCACAGAGCGCAACGTCAGTAATAAAACCAAAAATACTGCCCCTATCGCAATCAGGTTCACACGGAGCATATCTGAAGTAATCGTTTTCATCAAATCATACGTACTGACACCCTCTCCTGCCAGATAGGACTCCTTCGGGTAGTACTTCTGTACCGTCTGGCGAATATTCTTAACTAATGCAAAGGTATCTTCCCCTTCATATGGTACCTCGACCGAAACGATCAGGCGGCTGTACTTATCACTCATAAACTTTGATACCGTCTCTTCATCTAAATATGCTGTCGGTATCTCTGCTCCTACCAAATCTACATAAGAAATAATATTTGTTACCTCCGGATACCGGTGCAGTTCATCCGATAGTTTTGCTTCTGTTGCCATATCTCCTTTTGGCACCAGGATAACATAAGTATCGTTTTTACCAAAGGTATCCCATATCGCATTGGTATCCCTTCCATACTGTGTATCCTCACCGAAGATTTCTGAGGAACCATATAAATATGTATTGGCATTGGATGCCAGATAAGATGGTGCAATCACGATAAGGAACAAAATCATCATGGGAAAACATACCTTTTGCAGTACTTTTCCAATTCCCTGAAATGGCGATACTATTGGGGTATGGCGAAATCTCTTTGACAATCGGAACGTGCATAACAGCAGAGCCGGCATAAAACAGAATACCGTTATCAAACTAAGTGCTACTCCTTTTGCCAAAGCCAGTCCCAAATCCGGTCCAATACCATATTGCATCAGCACCAAGGCTAAAAATCCAATTACCGTCGTCAATCCACTCGAAAAGATCGACGAAGTAGATTTACATAAGGCATCTACCATTGCTTCATTCTCATTCGGGTTTTCCTGATAGCATTCTTCAAAGCGGTGCAGCAGAAAAACAGAATAATCCAATGAGACTGCCAGCTGCAGGATACTTCCGGCAGCATTGGTTACAAATGAGATTTCTCCGAATATCAGATTGGTACCATTATTAATTACAATCGCAACACCAAGTCCAATCAGGATTAAGAAGGGATCTGCCCAGGAATTGGTTGTCAAAAGCAAAACAAATAAAACAAACAGGACTGCAATGATAGAAATCTTTGCAATCTCAGAAACTGTATTCGTAGTAGACAATGCCGTAGAAACAGCACTTCCCGTCATCGCATTCTCTTCTCCTATCAGCGTCCTGATGTCAGCCACCGCTGAAATACGTTTCGACTCTTCAATAGTAACCGAGAACAGTGCTGTATGATCCTGATAATAATTCTCAACTGTTTCTGAATCCAGATTTACCAACGGCACATCCAGATCTACAGCATCATCCAGCCATGTAACAGATGTCACACCTGGTATATGCTCCAGTTGTTCCTTGTATTGCAATGCCTGTGGAATCGTTACATCCCGGATCATGACACGGGCATTGGGAATTCCCTCATCAAATTCCTCCTGCATAACGTCAATGGAAACTGTCGATTGGGTCTCTTCCGGAAGATAATCATTCATATCATAATTTACTTTCACCATTTTTCCCAGTCCTAACGATACAACAAAAAGGAAAAGGAATATTGCCATAATGACCTTGCGTCTATGAACAATGCCACTATAAAATTTTCTCACGTCTCTCATCCTCCTTTATTTCTTTCAGTTTCGATACAGTATAGACACAAGAGCCAAAAAAAAGAATGGTCAATACTACCCATTTGTATAAAAAACGGACAAATCACGGACATTTGATGGGCAAATGAAATCTCCTGTCCCATTGCCAACTCTACCGGACAGTTGTATAATAAATGAAATCAAGTAGAAGGGAAGTATGTTATGAAGCATGAAATCACATCGCTGAATACCAAGCGCACACTGGCTGCATCATTAAAAAAGGCGATGCAGAATAAGCCATTCTCTAAAATCACGGTCAGCGAAATCATTCGGGATTGTGGTGTCAACCGTAAAACGTTTTATTATCATTTTGAAAATATTTATGACCTCCTGCGATGGATGTTTGAGGAAGAAGCCATTGAGGTTGTGAAGCATTTTGATCTACTCGATGACTATGAAGATGCCATTCGCTTTGTAATGGATTATGTAGAAAACAATGATTATATCATTAACTGTACCTTGGATTCCATAGGACGGGATCAGATGAAACAATTTTTCTTTACCGATTTTACCAATGTTGTCGTTTCTGTCATTGATGCGGCAGAAAAACGTCAGAATCTCTCTTTTGATCCTGAGTTTAAAAATTACATCGCCCAATTCTATACCGAAGCATTATCCAGCATGCTCATTGACTGGGCAAAAAATAAAAACAGCCGTGACAAAGAAAAAACGATCCAATACCTGACCAGCATTATCAGTAATGCTTTGATGAGCATAAAATGAATCTGTCGTTTGCCCCGGTGGGCTGCCGCTGGCTGCGGTATAGAGCTGTTTTTTCTTGCACCGTGTTCCGGTTTAAGAAAGACATGGCACTCCATGTCCATCACCAAGATTACGCGCCTTATGAGCCAACTTGTCAACCAGCTGTGTTTCATGTATCTTTTCGGGGGCGTTTGAAAACGTCGGTGCTTAGCTCCTGTATTTTGGGAGCTTACGCACCGCTACGTTTGAAACCGTGCGAGAGCATCCCCCGAAAAGATACTGAAATCACTAGCGGTTGACTCAAACAACTCAACGGCGCGTTTCGTGATGCCCATTGGAGTGCCTGTCTTTCTAAAAACCGGGGTGTCAGCGAAAAAACAGCTCTATACCGCAGCCAGCGGCAGCCCACCGGGGCAAATGACATATTTCTTTATAAAAGAAAGCCCATGAATTCCCATATAGAAATCCACGGACTTCTTCTTTTTCTAAAACAATGGGCTTTGGTATACCCCTTCTTCCACTAATCTTTGGAAACTCTCTACGACCTTTGGTTTGTCTTCTGCATAAGTCACACCAAACCATTTGTCCTGCGTTTCGAGCACTTCAACTTTTATCTCTCCTGCCTTGATGGCATCATCAACTACCATTGGCAGCAAATACTCTGCCTTCAAATCTCCTTCCGGCACGTTCTGCAAAAACGTTATAAAGTCTTTTTCCAGTTTCTGAATGAAGTCAGGATGAAAGCCCCACATATTCATGGAAACATGGCTATTTTCATCCAATGTCAGAGTCTTACCATCACGTTCACAAATAATCCGGTCTCCTTCACGCTTAATACCTGCTGTTTCCGTGATATTCGCAAGTGTTCCGTCCGTTGCTAACTCGCACACGCCTCGTGTTACTGCTCCATTCTCACTCAACGTATTGCCTAGAATGAATCCTGCCATACAATACTTGGTCGTATCTTCATTTTGAATTAAAAAATCATGCAGCTTACGGAAGCCTTCTTTGCCGTAATAATCATCTGCATTAATGACAACAAATGGACAATCAATCAGGTTACGGGCTGCCAGTACTGCCTGCCCCGTTCCCCACGGTTTCGTACGTCCCTCCGGTCTTGTAAAGCCCTCCGGAAGGTCATCTCCATCCTGAAATGCGTATGCAACATCAACTACTTTCCGAATCCGTTTCCCAATCACTTCCTCAAAGATCTCTTCAATGTCCTTTCGGATAATGAAAATCACTTTGTTAAAGCCGGCTTCGATCGCGTCGTGAATGGAATAATCCATAATAATCTCGTCATTAGGGCCGACGGCTGCAAGCTGTTTGATTCCTTCACCAAAACGGCTTCCGATGCCGGCTGCCATAATCACCAGCGCTATTTGTTTCATCTGCCTTTATTCCTCCTATTAGTTTTTCTGGTAACTCTATTGTATCACAATACACAGCCAAACACACTCTTTTTATCTGTTTTTAAGATATTCTGAAAGAAAGCGTTCCAAGGCATCTTCCCAACGTGGTAACAGTACAAAACCTTTCTCATCAAGCTTTGCCTTATTCATCCTGCTATTATGAGGACGTTTTGCTTTTGCCGGAAACTCCTCACTTGTTACCGGAAGAACCTGTACATCATCCATACCGGCCAGTTCAAATATCTTATAGGCAAACTGGTACCATGTACAGAGTCCCAGATTGGTTGCATGGTAAATCCCATATTCTTCTGTCTCAGCCATATCAACTAGCAGCACTGCCAGATCCGGTGTATAGGTCGGAGAACCGACCTGATCGTTTACAACCTTTATCTCTTTGTTTTCTTTTCCCAGCCGGAGCATTGTCTTGACAAAATTATTGCCATGCATTCCGAACACCCAGGAAATACGCACAATGTAATATTTTTGCAGTGTACAGATAACCTCTCTCTCCCCTTCCAGTTTTGTCTGTCCATACACATTTTGCGGAGCAGGTGCATCATCTGTTTCCCACGGGCGCATACCTTCTCCATCAAACACATAATCGGTGCTGATATAAATCATTTTACAGTCTGCCTCTTTACATGCCTTTGCCAGATAACCGGTTCCAACCGCATTAATTGCCCGGCATCGTTCTTCCTCTTCCTCTGCAGCATCTACCTGGGTATAGGCAGCACAATGAATCACACAATCCGGTTTTTCCTGTTGTATCCAGTTTCTAACCTGTTCTTCCTTGGTAATATCCATTTCTTCCACATCAAGACCGATTACCTCATATCCCCGTTTCTCCGATTCGGAAACAACATCCGTTCCCAGTTGTCCTTTAGCACCTGTCACCATGATTTTCATATTTCCTAACTCCTTTTAAATATCAACCATTTGCTCGCAACATAGTTTACGATTACAACAACTATCATTGCAGCAATTTTTATTATTATATCATTCATCTGTAATTGCTCTACAAACAGCCACATCATTCCAACTTCGAATGCACCGGAGAAGAGCCTGCACAGAAAAAACTGCAGTAATTCCTTTACGGTTTGCCGCCATGAGCGGAATGGATGATAAAACACCAGCCATTTGTTCAGGAGAAATGCGACAAAAACCGACAAGATCCATGCCAAAATGGTGGAGTATGTGACTCCCAGCAGTATCCATCTGGTACAAAAAAGATATACTACGAAATTGCAGCAGGTAGTTGCCCCACCTGCTGCCAAGTATCTTACCAGTTCCGATTCCTGTTTTTTTATCATACCTCATGACCCTTTTCTCTAATCACACGAATCACCTGTTCAACGTATTTCCGACACAATTCGTCCGTTTCTGCTTCCACCATGACACGAACTACCGGTTCGGTTCCACTCTCGCGTACCAGAATCCGTCCATTATCTCCCAAGGCCTCAGCAACAGCTGCAACAGCTGCCTGAACATCCGAATCTGCCTGTGCCTCTGCTTTATTCTTCACACGGATATTCTGTAAAAGCTGCGGATAAATGGTCACAGGCTCTGCCAGCTTACTCATATTCATCTTCTTTTCCAGCATGACTTCCATCATTTTGATAGAGGTTAAAATACCATCACCTGTTGTTCCATATTTAGTAAAAATAATATGTCCAGATTGTTCTCCGCCTATGCGGTGTCCATTCTGTACCATATTCTCATATACATATTTATCACCGACATTCGTTTTTTCATAAGCTATACCGGCATCATCAAGAGCTTTATATAATCCGAAGTTAGACATAATCGTCGTAACGATCGTATTATTAGCAAGCTTCCCGCGTTCTTTCATGTAGTTTCCGTAGATATACAGAATCAGATCTCCGTCAATCAGCTGTCCTTTTTCATCCACTACCAGACACCGGTCGGCATCGCCATCATACGCAAATCCGACATCCAGATGATTCTCAAGAACAAATTTCTGCAATCCCTCAATATGGGTCGAACCACAGTTCATGTTGATATTGGTTCCATCCGGATTCGCATTAATGACATGGGTTTCAGCACCCAACGCATCAAATACATTCTTCGCGATCATCCATGCACTTCCGTTAGAACAATCCAAACCTACCTTTACTCCACGGTAAGAGCGTGTTGCAAGAGAAATCAGATATCCGACATAACGGTTTCTGCCTGCGAAGTAATCCACCGTACAACCAATATTTTCTTTTGTCGCAAATGGAATCTCCATATTTCCATCGAGGTACGCTTCAATCTTCAGAATGGTCTCTTCATCCATTTTTTCACCGTTAGCATTGACCAGCTTGATTCCATTATCATAATATGGATTATGACTGGCGGATATCATGATACCACAATCAAAATCTTCCGTACGAACAACATAGGAAACACTTGGTGTTGTTGTCACATGAAGCAAATATGCATCTGCTCCCGAGGCTGTCAGACCGGCAACCAGAGAATACTCAAACATATAACTGGAGCGACGGGTATCCTTACCGATCACAATCTTACATTTCTTGTTCTGTCCATAATACCAGCCGAGAAAGCGACCAACCCGATAAGCGTGTTCTACCGTCAACGTTACATTTGCCTCACCACGGAATCCATCTGTCCCAAAATACTTTCCCATTTTCTGTCCTCTTTTCTTAGTTTTTCGGAATAACATATGTACCGACAATCTCATGTATCTTCCTTCGCATGTCATCGACCATACTTTCCTCATCTGCCATCTCTTTTATCTCTCTGAGCTGCTGCATAAAGGAATCATCATCAAAAATAATCGGTTTACCAATATGTATCATTGCATTTTCTGTTTCTTCCAGGCCTTCTTCATCCATCAGCATCTCTTCGTATAATTTCTCACCCGGCCGCAGACCTACAATCTCAATCGGAATATCATCCAGGGAATATCCTGACAGACGAATCATATTCTTTGCCAGATCCATGATTTTAACAGGCTGGCCCATATCCAACACAAAAAATTCTCCGCCCTTCGCTTTGGCACCGGCCTGCAGAACCAGAGAAACCGCCTCCGGTATCGTCATAAAATAACGGATAATATCCGGGTGCGTGACCGTCACCGGCCCTCCTGCAGCAATCTGTCTATAAAACAATGGAATCACACTGCCATTACTGCCCAGTACATTACCAAACCGGACTGCCACAAACTCTGTTTTGGAGTGACGACTGAACATCTGTACAATCATTTCACACATACGCTTGCTGGCACCCATAACATTTGTAGGATTCACCGCCTTATCCGTCGAAATCAACACAAAACGAGCCACACCATATTTATCTGCCATCTTTGCAACATTATATGTTCCAAACACATTATTCTTGATTGCTTCGTTCGGGCTGTCCTCCATTAACGGCACATGTTTATGAGCGGCGGCATGATAAACCAGATTGGGTCTGTATGTATTAAAAATATCATCCAACCGCTTCTCATTGCGAACAGAACCGATTAAAACAAGTAAATTTAAATTCGGATATTTTTTTATTAATTCCTGTTGAATATCATATGCATTATTTTCATAAATATCAAAAATAATCAGCTGTTTTGGACAATTGCACGCAATCTGACGGCAAAGCTCGCTGCCAATGGAACCGCCACCACCGGTTACCAGTACCGTCTGATTGTGAATATACTGCATGACTTCTTCCAAATGTGTATCAACCGGTTCACGTCCCAGAAGATCTTCTACCTGAACCCGGCGCAATTTGGAAACCTTTACCTCCCCATTCAGCATCTGATAAATACCAGGCAGCATCATAATGTTACAGTCCGTTTTCTGACAGATTTCAATCATTTCCTGACGAACCTTTGCGGACGCCCTAGGAATCGCAAGATAAATATCGGTTACTCCACGGGTTTCTGCATATTCAATAATTTTATCCCGTCCGCCAACTACTTTTACACCCAAGATCGTTCTTCCCTGTTTCTTCACATCATCATCGATGATGCCGACAATAGAAGTATTTCGAAGCATCTCACTATTTTTCATCTCTTTAATCAGGATGCTGCCCGCTTCTCCTGCTCCAATAATCAGCACACGGTGGGTAACGGAATTCTTTTCAAATACATTCTGCAGATATCGCAAAGAACGATATGTGAAACGCAACAGAAATGTAAACATGAATTCACACAGGAAAAAGAGAGGATAGATTCCTAATGGAATATGGATATTCCTGATCGCATTTCCTGCTATCATCACTACCAGAAGGGAGGCAGATGCAATAAAAACATAAATAAATTCCCTGACACTGGCAAACTGCCATAGGCTGCGATATAAATGGCAGGCTCCAAAAATCAGGATTCCTGCTAATATAATCCAAACGCTATATTGACGCAGGTAGTCTAACAAATAATCCGGTATCCGGTTATAATGAAAATCGTATCTTGTCAAAAGCGCAATCAGCAATGCCAGATAGATATCTAAAATATCAAATAGTATCAAAAGTAAACGATTTAATTGTCCCCTGTTCTTGGCCTTTTTCTCCACGTGAACCTCCGTCTTTATCTTTTATGTTCTTTTTTTCTCATTGATATAATCGCCAACAGTAATACTACATAGAAAACAAGGAATACGATGGCAACACCTATATACTGCCACAAACAACTCCTTAAATATTCCGTGACAAAATCATGGAAATATACTGTAGAAATGCTAATTCTCGTATAGACCTTTGTTGCCAAAATAACAGCAAACGGTAGAAGACCAAGCAAAGAGCCGGCCAGCCAGCCATACGCTATATAATTGCAACCATGATAGGCAGTACGATGCCGTATACACAGACAAACACATAACAAAAACAGAATAAGTGCTAACGCACCTGTTGCTACTGTCACAATCCGATAAACCGCATCACGAAATTTTGCGAAATATTGAAACAGATTTGATCCAGCCAGTGAGCAATACTTTTCTTCTGCCGAATCCAGTAAAATGTCAATCCCATCCTGCATCTCCTCTATATCATCTCCTATGCCCTGAAATCGGAGATATTTTTCAATATTATCCGAAAGAATTTTCCGAAACTCCATTGTGTCCAAACTCGGTTGTCCACCATCCAGCGATCCCTCAATATATCCTTTAATCTGAGGATATAACACATCCTGAGTTACAGCATCCTCTAACAGGCTCTCGTCTAAGCCACTCGCTAAAAATAACGCCTGTATTTCTTCTTGTATCTCTTCCTGAACATGCTGATAATACTCTGTTTTTACCAGAGCCGTACGGACAGTTTCATTTCTCAATGGCCCTAACAAAGAGCCAATTCCAACAATCAAGCCTGCCACAGTCAAAGTCAGCAGAAAAGACAGCAGGTAATCTACGATTGCACTTTTTTTCTTCATGATACCGCCTCCTCTATCACTTTGGGTCCATCGATCTGATTGGCATATACAAAGAAACGTTGCTTCTTAACTCCAACATAAACCCCAAAAGGATAACATGTATAAAGAATCAGTTGTTTTTTCTTTTTTCCCAGATCATAGGCAGACTTATCCGACGCCTCAGCAACACGCAGCTTCTTTACCTCATAAGTAAAGTGTCCGTAATTGGTTTTCATCTGAATGATATCCCCAACTTCCACAGACTGCAATGGACTGAGATAGGTAGAATCATGACCCGTCAGCATCACAGGCCGCTTCATGCCCGGAATGGCGCTACCCATATACTGTCCCACTCCATTAGCCAAAACACGTCTGGTATCTCCAAAATAAACCGGTGCAACCAAACCGATTCTATCACAGGACAACTCTGCATAATGCACTTCATTCGTCGGCATTTGAATCTCTTCCATGCTTACTTTCCCGGTATCAGGCACCTGCCGTTTTTCATCATAAACAGATTCCAGTCCACCGTGGTAAGAATCTACACTTTTTACCAACAGCATCTGAACAGTAGAAGAAATCATGGAATGAAACGGGGCATAAACCAATACACACAACATTCCTGCCAGAATAGCCAAAATCAATGGTGAATAAACATGCCGTGCAAAAAATCCACCGTCCTGCTTCTGTCCCCGCACAACATTTCGTTTCTCACGGACAATCACTGCAATGAACAAAGCCAGGACACACACCAAGAATAGAATCATACATGTGATTAAAGTAGGACTGAACACAATCGTTTCTCCGGTATTTTTGATGACACCGTCAAAACTGACGACACTCTTTCCATCCTGATTTACAATTGCAACTTTCTTTCCTGCCGTATCAATGGAAATCTTAACACCTAACTCATTCGCCAGCTCTGTCGTATCTTTCACAATCTCTTTTGCTGTCTTATCTTGTTGTTTCTCTATCATAACGGATTCTTTTGATGAACCACCGTCAACTAAAACCAGGTATCCTCTTCGTACACCTTCTCCAACGAGACTGTACATTGTACTAATAACACGCCCTGCCTGGTCTGCTGTCAGATCCACACCATCCTGACACAAATAATTAATTCCCTGATTGATATAAGAAGACGGGACCCTATAATACTTTCCGTCATATTCAAAGGTACTTTGTGCCACTCCGACTATAGATGACTCATTGCCGTTTAGCCCACCGGCATTTACTGAAACCTGTGCCATACAAAAACACACGATGAACAATAGGCTACCCAAACATACCTGAAGTCTTTTCACTGATTCTCCTCCTATTGTATCATTACTGTTCAAAAAAAGGGCTGTCCTTTTCGCACAGCCCTTTGATTTGTCAAATATGATTGTTAGTTATAAGTTCCTGTAACCTCAATAATATCAACGGAAGAACCTACCAACCATGATGCCGTAATCTCATACTGATATCCGGCAGTGGTAATTCCAACCACAGATCCAACCAAATCATAAGTACCAATGCTGCTTCCCTGATAGAAAACCTCAACATTAGCAGAATAGCTTCCTACCATACTACCACCATCCGGCTGCACATTATTCGTAAATAGCAAGCGATACTCACCGTATGTCTCATCAATCGTTTTCGCTCCCTGGTTGAACATAGCTAACACTTCGTTCCTTGTAATCGAAAGCGATGGTGTGATATCCTCAAACGTTACGATAAAGTTGTCCGGAATCGTTGTCTTGGTACGATATGTATAAGATGCGCGGGATGGTCCGGTGGTACCGCCACCACCTCCACCCGGCGTTGTACCTATCTGATATTTCTGATCGGTACCGGATTCTTTTATCACGTCATTGATTTTATTATCCTGCGTGCCACCAATAACCGTTACGGTACCTTTGATACTGCTTACTTCATTTGCATCACCGGATATCGTTGTCTCTTTTACTTCACCGGAACCTTCCAGCGTATTGTTACTACCACTCACTGCAATATCAGAAACTGTACCCTGAACAGTAATCTTGTTATGATCACCGTCAACTGCAACACTATCTGCCTTAGAGGTCTTATCAACTTCCACCTCATTATAAGAACCTAACAGGTTAGTGGTAGTACTTGCTGTACCATTCATATAATAGATTCTATCATAGTGACCCAACACCTCTAAATCACCCAATGAAGAACCATCTACATAAATATCATTGTTATTACCTGTGATTTTAAAGGTGTCCAGAGTTGTATTCTTTAATAATACATTATCATTTCTCCATAATCTTCGTACCTCAAGGACAGTAGAGAGGTTCTTGAACGTACGAACCATTTTAAAATTCTTAATATCGGACGATGTAATCTCAAAGAAACAGTTTCTGTTGGTTCGCAGAATCAAATCTTCTATCGTCATTTTGTTCATACGGACAATCGTCTTTAACCCCTGTTTTTTTCCCAAATCAACAATATTAGAACCGATTTTTACGGTATTATACTTCTTCTTTGCAAGAACGTAGATTCTCTCGCCTTCTGCTTCCTGTTTTTTCTTTCTGATGACATGTCCCTTCTCAATCATAGATGCCAGGTTGAACTTATCAACATAAAGCGATTTCTCAGGTACAGTCACCGTCACGTTTCTGGTACGACCATCCGAAGCCTTTGCCGTTACAACTACTTTACCGGCCTTCAATGCGGTCACAACGCCCTCTGCGTCAACCTGCACAATGCCTGCTTTAGAAGTAGAAAATGTAATTGGTGTTTCGTACTTCTTAGGGCGTATCTTCGCCTTTGTTGGTTTTGATTCTCCCACCAGCAACGTCATGGTCTTCGATGCTACGGTAAATCTCGTTTTCTTAGTGGCAGCTCCTGCCACTGTGCCGCTGCCGGCAATCAGTGTGACAACACTTACGATTGCTACCGCCTTTTTGAACAATCCCTTCATTTAAAATCCTCCTCTCAAGGCATTCCTACCTATCTTTGTTTTGCTTCTCCTCTTCATGACCATAATAAGAGTAACCATACAAATACCGGTCATAATATTTACCATAATAACGTCCATAATAGCGACCATAGAAACTATTATGAATACGTTCATATACTCTTCCATAATACTTGCCGTATCGGGAATTATAATATGCTCCCTCCAGAACCGGCATCTTCGTCATAATCGCCCCCACGACCCGACAACCGCTCTGTTCCAGCTGTTCTATTACCTTGCGTGCAAACTTACAGCTGATTTTATTATGCTGGACGACAAAGACTGAAGCATCGCTGACAGAGGCAACCAAAGCAGCATCAATGACAGCTCCCAAGGGAGGAGTATCAATCAATACAAAATCGTAGCGTTCCCGAAGAACCGCTATCATTTCTCTAAATTCACTGCTCCCCAACAGCTCACTCGGATTCGACGGATGATCGCCGATAAAAATCGCATCCATATTTTCTATATTCGTTTCACAAATCGCATCATCCAATGGCTTCTGTTTAGAAAGCACCTGTGCCATGCCAACCCTGATTTTCCCTGTACTGTAACGGTCTGTTACAACCGATTTTCTTAAATCAGCATCCACAAAGATAACTTTCTTACCGGACTCAGCGAAGACCCTCGCCATACTGAATACCGTTGTTGTCTTTCCTTCTCCCTGTGTACAGCTGGTGAAACAGATCACACGGTTTTCCTCTCCGGTAAACTGAATATTGGCACGGATTGATTTGTATGCCTCTTTTCGGGAATAATCCCATTGTTCCATGCGGTTAAATTCAACTTTTTGCATACCCTCTTACTCCTTGTCTCCAGTCTTCCGTAACTGCTGTGCTTTCAATTCTTTTACTGCCCGTTTTCTGTCTTTCATTCGTTCTTTTTTCCTGTTTCTTCTTCTCCCGCTCCTGCTGTTTTTTTTT
The DNA here is from genome assembly GCA_051878935.1 of Lachnospiraceae bacterium. Taxonomy (GTDB): domain Bacteria; phylum Bacillota; class Clostridia; order Lachnospirales; family Lachnospiraceae; genus CANQDT01. Next base: position 27,342 of record JBJELB010000052.1, read on the forward strand.
CTTCCTTCGTTGCGGAGCATTGATTTCAACCAATTCCATCTTATCCAGTTCACGGTCACTTACAAAATCATCCGCTTCCGGAATCACGCCCAAACAATTCAATCCGACGATACCCTCCAGGTCATCTGCCGATTTCAAAGAATCATCCAGTATAACAATAACCGCAATAATCACACAGGTAAGAAGGAAACCGGCTAGCGCACCCAGTGCTGTATTTCCCAATAAGTTTGGAGAACTTGGAGCAACAGGAATACTTCCTTCTTCCACAACACTGGCAGAATCGACATACAATGTATCCTGCATCTGCTTTACGGAGACCCTCGCCAATGCGTTCACCAGCTGCTGTGCTATGTATGGGTCAGAGTAGGTAACTGTCAGGTTCAGAAAACGCGTATCTTCCGGCGAGTCCACAGAAATGGCCGCATCTAATGCACCATAAGATATGTCCAGATTTTCTTCCTGCAGCACCTCTTCCAAAATCGGTTTGCTTTTCACCAGGATTAAAACGTCGTTTACAATATTGGAACTCGTCACCAAGTCACTGCCGGTTACCATATCGCTTTGCTGCTTCGTGATAACATATACTTTTGCCGTAGATTGATACTGAGGCACCATAAACACCTTTGTATACACGGCAGCCAATAATGCGCCAACCACCGCAACAAACAACACAATCCATATTTTGCTCAGGATGCCAAACCCAATCTCTACAATGTCCAATTCTCCGCTCTTATTGTTCAGCGTGGTATCCATCCGTCTCTCTTCTACCATTAAATTTTGTCCCCTTTTCTCTAATGTCAATCTGCTCTAAAATACAACTGGGATTATCGACCAACAGGCGGTCAACCTCTTTCAAACATCCCATACGTTCCATATATTGAACAAATGCTGTAATATCAGGTCTGCGTTCCTTCGCAGAATGCGCATCCGTTGCAACAAAATCAACCAATTCCTCCGCAATCAGTTGTCTGACGAATGCATGTGGCCTACGGAACCATCCGCAACCGAAACTGGCGCTATTCACCTGAATATATGCTCCCAGATTAATCAATTCTTTCACATATTCCGTATGTCGGTGTAAACAGGCGTATCTCTCGACATGTGCAACAATCGGCCAGTAACCGGCTCGCACCAGTTCCATAATCGCTGTCCGGATATATACATAAGGTTGCTCAGGCCAAAATTCTACTAACACATATCTGCTATCCCCTAAAGCAACAATCTGCTTTTTCTGTTCTCCTTCCATGATATCATGGCTGAAACAAAACTCCTGTCCCTGGTATATATGCAATTCGGGACTAATCTCACCTGCTATTTCCTGAACCTGTAATATCTTCTGTCTCAAACCTTCTAATGTAACATCAGGAAAACCTTTTCCGAAATGTGGCGTCAGAAAAATATGACAGAACCCCTGCTGATATGACTGTAACAGCATCATCCGTGCCATCTCCATATCACGTGCTCCATCGTCAACTCCAGGAAGAATGTGACAATGAACATCAATATATCCTTTCACGTTGTCTCCTCCTTATTCCGATTCGCCCTTCAAATCAAAATTAATCTTTCTCAATTATAACGGTTTTAAATGTAAATTACAAGGTTTTCTTAGTTTGTTCTCCTAAAAATCGACATATTGTATACTATTATATATACCACCCATCCCAGAACACTTCCAATCAAGCCGGGGATAAAACCCGGTGATTGATATTTCATTTCTACATCGTGCTGACCTGAATCCAACGGTATCGACAAAAATGTCCCCTCCGCTTCCTGAGTCTGAACTTTCCTGCCATCCACTCGTACGGACCACCCTTCATCGTAAGGAATCGTAGTAATCATAATACCGGCATTCTTCATTTGTATTGTACCAACAATCTCATTTGCTTCTTTCGAGGCAATCTGCCACTCCTGTTCTGATACAACAGAATAGAAATCAGAAAGCACCCTTTTCTCATAACCTGCTGCATAGAAAGAAGAGGGACCATAATACGCATCCCCATCCTTGGCTCTGATTTCCACATGGATAGTTGTTTTTTTCGTCAGTTTCCCAACATGAATCATCTGATTGTTGATTTCCTCATCATAGTATACATTTCCTTCTGCATCCGATACGGTTATGTTTTCCATCTGATTATCCCACAAATAGAGATATAGATCTGTTTTTTCCTTAATCGGAATCTGTGCTTTATACACTCTTCCTGACAACTCTGTCTCTTTCACCGGAATATCATAGAAAAGATCTCCTATCGAATCCTCACTCCATTTTTTTGCCAACTCATTCTGGTAATGAAATGGATTTCCATCTCCATACAGCACAGTATTATCCATATCCGAAACACCAAATCCCAGCGAAAGGGCATATGGATTATAGAAGATTTCAACATTTGCTTCCCTGTTCACAAACTCCATGTCATTGGTTACCCACTCACCCTCGCGTGCCAGCAGATATTCAATCCCAAACACACTGTCCGTAAACGGTGTCGAGCCTTGGTACAAATATTCATTTGCTCCGGTATAAATACCCAGATTTCCCATCATTTTCGTCACCCGGTTCTGTGCGGTCGAACCAAAGAAAGACAGTCCCGGAAGACGGTGATAGGTTACTTCATCTATGATGTTATTATGATTCAATTCTATCCGTTTCTCTGTCGGATAAAGTCGTTTCACATGAGCAATCGTATTCGTATCCGAGAAAAATTTGCTGATACTTACCTGTCCGACCATACAGAATCCATAGATTGCCTGCATACTGATTTCAATGATTCCAATAACCGCCAGAGTTCTCTTCCATTTTCTCCAGGAAATCAGATGAAACCGTAGCATAAAAACCAACAGCATGTAGATATGCAGTACACTGAGACCAACCAACACACCATCCCATGTCACTCCACCTATGTCATTCATATAAGTGTATAAAATAACTGTCATAACCACGACATAACTCAAGCCAATCGGAATCCACGAAATGCTCCGAATTTCACGCAACACCTCATACGCCATGAGCAACAGCAGAAAAATATATAAAAAAGCAAAGCGATTCGGTATACCATACTGGTTGTGGCAACCGTGCCATACATAATTCAGCACCGGTATCTGGAAACTCATAAGCAACACCATAAGCAGCGCAATCTTTTTTAATCTGGTACGAATTGGAATCTTCCTTGCAAACAAATAGAGCATTCCAAAAAAGACCATAAACATTCCTGCATAGAGATTCACCCTTCCATCAAAGGAATCATTACTCACAGGCACCGTCCAGATATGATGGGCTGACAGAACTTCCCACAGGTTACCGTATAGTTCCCATCCCGGCACGATTTCTTCTTTAGCAGCTGTCTGTTTCAATCCAAGATAAGCAGGCACCAGCACTACTGCCGCCATCAATGCCGCCAGAATACTGTGTGCCGTAAAGCGAAGCCCACTCTTTATGAACTCTTTCCAGTCATGATAATGGTATACAAAAAACCATCCGATTAAAAACAGGCAGACCATATATGTCATATAATAATTGCAAAACAGTGCATAAAAAAGTGTCGCGGTATACAAGCGTCCATCCCGTTTTATAATCAGAATATCCATTCCTAACAGAATCAACGGAAATACCATCCAAACGTCAATCCACATGATATTCCAGCAATATCCTATTGTATAATTGGAAAATGTATAAGCCAAAGCGAACATCACAATACGCCAGTCACAGCTGCGCTTATTCTGATAGATTTGTTCTTTTCTATTATCCTTATAAACCGGATGATAAATAAAAAAACAAGTTGCAAACACACTGGTAAGACATAGCTTTACGACGATCAGCATCGACAGCATCGCATTCAGCCATTCCTGTTTTCCCAAGGTAAGTGATAGGTTAAATGGGCTCGCCAGATAATAACTAAATAATGAAAGAAAGTTAATACCCAGTCCACCGTTCCAGGAATAAAACAGAGACTGACCGTTCTGTAGTTTATCCTGATATTCTGAGAAAAAAGGAACATACTGATGCAACGCATCGATAATCATAAAACTATTGTCTCCAAATGGAGCAACTTGTCCTGCAATGCATACAATCCCCATAATCATAAGGGTCAGTAATGCACTCATCATATATAATTTGTTTTTGGTTTTCACTAATCGTCTCATGAGACGATTATAGCATAGTTTCTTTGTCAAAAAAAGATACTTTGTTACCCTGTCAACGTCTGATCAGGATAACATGGAAATTTCTCAAACATGCTTCCCATATTATCTTCTTCCAACCATCGGTAACAGGAATATCCATGTAAATCCTCTTCATTCAGCAAGGCCAACCCCTGCTCCATGGCAATCTCCTCGATCCAGTTTTCATAAACCTTGGATTTCTCTAAAACAATTCCGTGAATACCACATTGTTTCATAAGATACATCTGATACCGAACATAGGCTCTCGACCGTTCACCATATTCCGTCGGTTTCCGGTCCAGCCCATATACATATAATCCCGGAAATACTTCATCATTGACAACCAGTCTCTCATTGCGAAGCATACATTCGCATATGGCAAACTCATAAAAAAACTGCCGGGTCGTTGTCTTTAGCAAAAGAGTGTACATTACCGGATTATCCGGGGACCAGTATTCTGTACAGGGCAGTTGCAAAGTGACTGCACCATTCTCCATCTCTGCCTCTAAAAGCAGAATTTCTTTTGGAGTATACAGTCTTACACTTTCCGCTTCCTCATACGGAAGTCCTCGGAAATGAATATGAAGTCTTGCTTTTTGACCGAGACGCTCCATTGTTATCGTAAACTCAACCGGAGCCTTGGGACATTCTTTCTCGATGAATGCTTTCTGATAAGGACTCCGGATTAAGTATTTTAATTCCTTCCGCAAGTCTTCATACCGATGTAATTGCACACATACCACCTCTTTTCTTACGCTTCATAGGTTGCATACTCATAAACAGTTACACTTTCCTGAAGCAGTCCGGCTGCGTTATACGTTTTAACGGTATTCTTCGTACGGTAAATACCATCCACCACATACCAGATACCGCTGGCTTCTGCAAAGCCCCAGTCTTCTCCGCTCCAGGATTTAATGGTAACATATTTACCCGTATCCGCATTATACTGCTGCAGATCAATATTGATGACTGCTTTATACTTTGAACTCGTCAATGCAGTTGATGCATAAGCACTGGCTCTTCCATTAGCGGATATCGTAAGACTCGCATCTATGACTCCAATCGTTTCCCATTGGGGTTCTACCACACCGACGGATGCATTGCGCACATCATATACCGTCGTCGCCGCCTTGCATGGCACTGCCATACTACAAACTGTCCATATGCATAGCAATGCTGTCATCAGACATCGTTTTTTCTTCAACATAAAAACCTCCTTTTCCACGTCTCATATATAAGACATCGAAAAAGAGGTTTTTGTGAACATCTTTGTAAATTAATTTATCATACTGTCTGCAATTTTTAGCGCGCCCTTCAAGGATTCCTTCACAAATAACGAATATTGTCGGTTGGCACGTGTCCATACTAATACAATCTGTTCATCCGAAGCCATCACAAAATAAACAATCCCGTTATATTCTATTTCTCTTGATTTACCATGTTCATTATCCACATAAGTGGTTCCCTCCGGCATCTCATTGATTATAATTTTTCTATCCTCGTCCCTCTTATGCACATATATAATATGATAACTATCCTCTCCCTGATTTGTAAATACTCGGATTAACTCATACCCATCCGGAACATAAGCCGGAAAGACTGCTCCCGGATATTTTTTCGTTAGTTCATCCGGAGCCTTCTCAACCGACGGTACTACCGTCACACACTGATCCTGTTCCTGTATCAGCATATTGTGCATTTTTACTTTCCATGCATTAACGGTATGATCCGGCAGTGCTGCATACGCCACGACTAACAGAAGCAGTACTGCAGCCGCCTGCGCCATATGGAATCTCCAGGTTCTTTTCTTTCGCTTCTGTTGTTTCTCTTCCTGACGGAAGATTCCATGCATTTGTTTTAGGAACTCCTCGGAAAATACGTGTTCCTGCTCCTTCTCTTCCGGTTGTGTTTCCGGAAATTCCTGCTTCATCACTGCATAATCCGATGCCAGTTTGAGAAGCATATTAATTTCTTTTCTTTTTTCCTCGTTATACACTTATCTCTCCTCCTGTATCATCTTCTGCAATTTCTTCCGTGCCAGCTGATATCGTTTTCTGGCAAGTGCTGCTGTCACATTCATAATATCTGCTATTTCTTCATAGGAATGTTCATATGTATGATGTAATATAAACGACTCCCTGAACACTTCCGGTAATTTCTGTATTTTCTCGCCAATCGATATAACACTTTCCTTCATAATCAATTCATCCAGGCAATCCTGACAGCCTGCCATTTCCTGCTCCACAACCGTTTCTATGGATGTCATATCCGGGTATTCTTTATTTCGTTTCTGCCACAGATTATTCGCTTCATTTCTGACAACAGTCAAACAATACGCCTTCGCCTTTCTACTGGTTGCTTCACATTGTAATTTATCCATATATTTTATCATTTTAAGAAATGCATTTTGGATTGCATCTTCTGACAAGTATTCATCATGCAAAATTGAATTTGCCAGACGAAACATATCCTGCTGATATAATTGAAATAATTCTCTAAGAAGCATTTGATTTCGCATAATTGTTTCTCCCTTTACAGTTTCCATAGATTATAACCCATATATTTCCATAATACAACAAAAATATCCATACTCACATAAAATTCAGATTTATTTGACTCTATACGTGACAAAAAAACTGTGTTATGATAGTGTAAACGCTTACAAATCAAGGAGAAATAATTATGAACCAACTGTTTTTTTACAATGTCACCCAACATCCGACAGCAGTCGCAAATCAGACGAATCCTGGCTTCTTATGGACAGAAGTGATACAGGATGTGATTGACAACTGTTCTTCACAGGGTGGCGGCACGATTTATTTTCCTGCCGGTGTATATACCACCGGAAGTATCTTGTTAAAAAGCAACATCACTCTATATCTGGAAGCAGGTGCACGCCTGACAGGCAGCCGACATTTAGAAGACTATCCTCATAAACACCTGATTTATGCTGCCGACGCTCACAATATTACCATCACCGGACCGGGATGTATTGATGGACAGGGCGATGCCTTCTGGGGAAAGCAGGAGCTGCGGCCTAGTGTCATCTGGCGCGGAGGCTGGGGGGAGGTTTCCCATTACTACACCAAAACTCTTGCCCGTCCGGAGCGACTGATTCGCTTTGCCGGCTGCAGAGAGATTACTATTTCTCAGATAACTTTGACAAATTCCCCTTCCTGGACATTACATCTTCTGGCATGTGACCATGTAAAAGTACGTGATATCCACATCGATAATCCTCTGCATGGTCCGAATACGGACGGTATTGACATTGATTCCTGTGAATACGTCTCTATTTCAGGCTGTCATATCAGTACCGGTGATGACGCAATCGTACTGAAAAATACCAATTTAGAAAACCGTAAGAAGCCTTGCAAAAATATAACTATCACCAACTGCATATTAACCAGCCCTTGTAATGCCTTTAAAATCGGAACGGAAACGCAGTCTGATATCCATAATATCACGTTTACAGACTCGGTCATCTATGCTCCCGATCATGCCTTATGTTATGAGAAACCTCTGTCCGGCGTGTCAATCGAAATGGTTGACGGTGCTCATTTATCTCACGTTGTTGTTTCAAATCTGACGATTCATCAGGCACGTTGTCCTATCTTCGTACGACTTGGAAACCGCGGACGCGGACAGGAGGTTCCTGTAGCCGGGACACTAAGTGATATACAACTGAGCAACATTCAGGCATACGGCGCCGTATTGCCTTGCATCTTCTCAGGCATTGAAGGGCATCCTATCGAACGCTTAAGCTGCCACAATCTTCAGCTAAGCTTTGAGGGAATCGCAGATTATACCGGTGCAGAAGCTTATACTCCTACCGGTTATCAGCTCGATTTTGATTCTCTTTTGACAAAAAAAGCGACCTGCACGATAGCAGGCCACGATGCACTGGTCAATCAGGGGATCACGGCATTGGTACCGGAATTACCGGCGGATTACCCGGAATCCATTATGTTCGGACGTTATTTGCCTGTATATGGTCTTTTCGCCCGACATATCAAAGGATTAACACTTTCCCAAATATCACTTCGCGCTGTTGGCAATGAACTTCGATGTGCCATCGCTATGGATGACGTACAATAAAAACGGGGCTGTCGCTTTAACGAATGAATTTTCGTGAAGCGGCAGCCTCAATTTATAAACATATTTATCTCTTTATATCATAATTCATATTCATCAGATTTCTGATAGTTTCAACATCATCTGTAATATTGGCATCTCCTCTGATTGTATGCTTTATGGCACTACTTGCTACTGCAAAGTTTACCATATCCGTTGGTTCATAGTCAGCCATTATTGCGTATATCAATCCTGATGCAAAGGCATCTCCACCACCCACTCGATCTAAGATATTAAATGTAAACATCTTACTCTCATAAGTTTTTCCTTCATACCACAGATATGCTTTCAAGCTGTTTTCACTTCCGCTATGAGCATAACGAACATGACGAGCCATACATGTTATATTAGGATACTGAATTGCAAAAAGGGAAAAAATCTCGTCTTGCTGTTCGTAACTTAAGTGAAGCGGAATTCCATCCTTCGCATCACCCAATTGAGGACTTAGAGGATCCTTATACAAATGATAAGGCTCAATTCCTATCAACACATTTATATATGGTAAACATTGTGTGCAGAAATCTCTTGCCTCTTCCCATGACCATAATGTACTTCTAAAGTTTCCATCGAAACTTACAATAACACCAAGCTCATTTGCCACCTTTAATGCATCCATGATAAGCTTCCTGCAATTTGGCGCCAAAGCTGGTGTAATCCCACTTAAGTGTAACCACGTATATTGAGATAATAATGCCTTTAAATCTACTTTTGAAAAGTCATATTCTGTAATTGCACTATGTTTTCTATCATAAATTACTTTGCTTGCTCGAATGCCATATCCGGCTTCAAGATAATAACTTCCTAACCGATGTGTCGGAGTTTCTTCCGGTGTTGAAAGAATAACTGGACCGCAATGTACATCGTTCGAACGCAACATTCTAATTGCACTTTTTCCAACACTGTTATTAGGAACTACCGTAAAAAAGGTAGAATCTATACCTAGATTAGCAAGAGCCAACGCTATGTTTGCTTCTGCACCACCATAACTGGCTTCAAATGTATGCGTCGTTCTTATCTTCTCATAATTTGGCGGACTAAGTCGAAGCATAATTTCGCCCATTGTAATAAATTTATGTTCCATACGCTACCTCCTTATATTTATGATAGTTCTCTAACAACTTTCTCAAATCACTTTATACTCAAGCCATTTTCCCTGCACAAACCGCCATGTAAAAAGCACGCATCTAAAAATCCAATCAAGAGCCATCGCTATCCACACACCAATTGCGCCCCATCCAAATCCAATTCCAAATATTACACTAAATAGGATTCTGAAAATAATCATTGAGAAAATGGATATAAACATACAGAATTTCACATCGCCGGCTGCACGAAGAGCATTCGGCATTGTAAATGATGTCGGCCATAAAAACATTGCTATTCCATCATGTATCATCACTAAAATATATGCATATCTATAAGATTCCGCAGATAGTGAATATAACTTCAGAAGCCACGGCAATGAGAGCAAAATTAATACATTTACAATAATTGTAATCATATATGTTATCTTCCACAACTTCTTTGTATAATGTATAGCCTGTTCTTTATCTCCGGCACCCATACATTGTCCAACAACTGTAATCATAGCAAGATTCATCGCCTGACCAGCAATACACCCCATAGAATCCAAACTATTGGCAACGGCATTCGCTGCAATTTGTGTAGTCCCGAACAAAGCAATAATGCTAACTACAAGTACTCTTCCAAGCTGGAAAATGCCGTTTTCTATACCACTTGGTATTGCTATATGCAAAATTTTTCGCACCATATCATGTTCCCATGAAAATATCCGTTTATAATTAACCTTTACCTCGTTCTCTTTTCGCATTGCGAAAGCCAGTAAAACAACTGCTCCCAACACTCTCGAAATAAAAGTTGATAACGCTGCCCCAGCAACACCCATTGATAATCCCATAATCATAATAGCATTTCCAACTGCATTTAACAAGTTCATTCCAACAGAAATTTTCATTGAAATCTTTGCATTTCCCATAGAACGAAATATTGCTGCACAAGCATGAAACACTGCCAAAAACGGATAAGACCATGCGCTAATCAAAAAATATGTACTGGCACTTTTCATTACATCCGCTTCTATAGAACCAAACAATAGTCGCAGTATCGGTCTGTTTCCTAACATTGCTACAAACATGAATCCAACCGCAATCACGATTGCTACAGTTATAAGCTGTGTTGCGGCCCTTGATGCTTTCGTTTTATCTTTATATCCAAGATACTGTGATATTACAACCGCACCACCTGTAGCAATCGCTGCAAAGATATTAATTAACAAGTTATTTATCATATCCACAAGGGATACTCCTGAAACAGCCGCTTCTCCTGCATATGATATCATTACCGTATCTACCATACCTACTGTTATGGCAAGAACCTGCTCTATGATAAGTGGATATATGAGCCTCCTAAGCTGTACGGAAGAAAACATTGTACCGTTTATTTTATTGTTGTATTTTCCATAAATACCATATTTCATCTATACCTGATTATCCTCAAATGCTAGTCCATATAAGCACCTTTCATTGAGCTTACAGCGTGCTGTGCATAAAGTTTTAAAAGGCCTCTCTTATATTTGCTTTCAAAACCTTTCCAATTAGCTTTTCTCTCTTCTAAAACAGCCTCTATCTCCTGTGGAGTTTTCTTTTCTCCTTTAATACCAATGATGGATATACTTCTCTTTTCTACATCAAGTTCTATAAGATCGCCTTCTTCAATAAATGCAATCGGTCCTCCTGCAGCAGCTTCCGGTGATACATGTCCAATAACCGGTCCTCTGGATGCACCTGAGAATCTTCCATCTGTGATAAGCGCAACACTGGATGCCAGTTTGGGATCTGCACAAATTGCTTCACCCGTATAGAACATTTCCGGCATTCCACTTCCTCTCGGTCCTTCATATCGAATGAAGATTGCATCACCGGGTTTCACATCACCATGAAGTACGGCATGAATACATTCTTCCTCACTGTCATACGGCTTTGCATTTAGAACAGCTTTAAACATATTTTTAGGACATGCCGTATGTTTAATTACACATCCTTCCGGTGCCAGATTTCCTTTCAGAATAGCAATACTTCCATCTGTTCCCTTTGCATTATCAAATGAATGAATAATGTCTTCTCGGTCTATGTCTTTTCCAAACAGTTTCGATTTCTCACGAAGTATTTCATCGCAATGCTCATAAAAGCCGTTCCTCTTAAGCTCTTCTAAGTTCTCTCCAAGTGTTTTTCCTGTTACTGTCATTACATCAAGATGAAGCATACTCTTTATTTCTTCCATCACACGTGGTACGCCACCCGCATAATAGAAATATTGCGCCGGCCAGTCTCCCGATGGACGAATGTTCAATAAATAATGTGCTCCTCTATGTAAACGATCAAATGTTTGTGCATCAATTTCAAAACCAAATTCATGCGCAATCGCCGGAATATGCATCGTTGCATTTGTCGAACCTGAGATTGCTGCATGAACCATGATTGCATTTTCAAAACTCTCTTTTGTCACAATATCTGATGCTTTTATTCCTTTCGAAACCAAATCCATTAATTGTTTTCCTGCATTGTATGCAGCCTCTTTTAATTCAGGTGCTGTAGATGGCATTAATGCTGTTCCCGGAAGCATAAGACCGAGCGCTTCTGCCATAACCTGCATTGTTGATGCCGTTCCCATAAATGAACATGCTCCACAGCTTGGGCATGCATGCTGTTTATAGTAATCTAACTGTTCGTTAGGAATGACACCAGTCTTCTCCCATGCATCAAATTTCCCGATTTGTTCCAGAGTTAATAACTCATTTATTTTGCAAGCCGGATCATCTACCACATATTTTGGGGGCAGTTCATGTGCTTCCATAACACCACCAGCTACTACAATTGCGCTCATGTCTTTTAATCGTCCGATACTCATGAGCATAGCCGGCATAGACTTATCACAGCTGGCTACAAATATTCCACCATCAAATACCGTCGCATTGGCCTGTGCCTCAACTAAATTTACTATGGCATCACGATGTGCAAGAGAATAATTAATTCCGTCGTGCCCCTGCGCAATTCCATCACACATATCCGTTGCAAAGTATCTGGCCGCTTTTCCACCATTATCATCGACAGCCTTTACTGCTTCCTCTACAAATAAATTTAAATGTGCTGACCCCGGGTGACTGTCACCATATGAACTTTCAATCATAATCTGAGGTTTTGATAAATCACATACTTTCCAGCCCATACCCATACGAAGCGGATCCATCTCCGGCGCAAGCTTTCTTACTTCTTCACTTCTAAGCATATTAATCTCCTACCTACGAATTCTATACAAAACATGAAATAATAAATGCTACAACAAATCCCGTAAATCCTACTAAGGTTTCCATAATTGTCCAAGTCTTTAGATTTGTTTTTTCATCCAGACCAACCAATGATTTTACCAGCCAGAATCCGGAATCATTAAAGTGTGAACATACCGTTGAACCGCCTGCAACTGCAGCAACAGTACATGCAAGATAAAGTGGTGATAAATCAGCGATTCCCGGCATAGCGGCAATGATTCCAGCTGCCATTGTCATGGCTACTGTTGCAGAACCTACACAAATCCTTACAAGTGCAGCTACAACAAATGCAACCACAACGATTGGCATATTTACAGAAGCTACTGCATTACCAATCAAATCTCCGAGGCCTGAATATTGCAACATATAACGAAGAACGCCACCACAAGCTGTTACCAACAAGATAAGTCCGGTTGGCTCAAGTGATTTTGTCATTATTTTTTCTAACTGTTCTAAGCTATATCCATGTTTTATTCCAAGTACAAGCATAGCTACAACTGTTGCAATAAGTAATGCTACAAACGGCTCACCCAAAAAGGTTAATACCGAAGCGATTGGTTCCATTGCAGGAATAACACCGGCAAGTGATTTAAGAATAATTAACACAAGCGGAATCAAAATAATAAGTACAATTGTTCCAAACTTCGGAAGTTTTGATTCATCAAAATCCTCTTGATTTGCAACATGTTCCGGTACAGGAATCATATATTTCTTTCCACAAATTGATCCCCATACCGGTCCTGCAATAATCATTGCAACAGTACCACAGGCAATACCTACCAAAATTACCCATCCAAGATCTACACCAAGCATAGTTGCTACAAGTACCGGTCCGGGTGTAGGTGGAATAAATGCATGTCCGACTGCAAGACCAGCCAAAAGCGGTATTGCATAAAATAATGTGGAACGTTTTGTTCTCTTTGCCAAAGAAAAGGCAAGTGGAATTAAAATAATTAATCCTGCATCAAAGAATACCGGCATCGCAATAATGAGACCTGTTAATCCAAGTGCCCACGCAGCCTTTTCATCTCCAAATTTCTTTACCATGGTTACCGCTAAAGTTTGTGCTCCACCCGATGCCTCAAGTATTGCCCCGAACATAGAACCTAGTCCAACTAACAATGCAATACCTTTTAATGTATTACTAATACCGTCATTAACTGCCGTAACAATATCTGTAAATGGCATGCCCGCTACTATACCTATTGTTATTGCTCCAATTAAAATAGAAATCATTGCATGAATTTTAAACTTTATTATTAACACTAATAGTAGTGCCAATCCAACTAATGCTGCTATTACTAAGCGAGTTGGGTCTAATGCAATTGCTTCATTCATTTGTAATCCTCCAATCATTCATATCATTTGCAGTTCCATTATATACATCTGACGTCTTATGTATCTTAACTTAATTATATATTTGTATCTATTGCACATCAAGTTGTTTCAAATCTACATCTATTTTCTACATTAGTCACAAAAAAATCAGCATCATCGATAGGACAAGGCTGATTCTTAGTGTATTTTATTCAATTTGCATAATGAAGCGCCCGCTAACTTGTCTGACAACTCACTATTTTTTCTTTGACAATTCAAGTAGCATCTGGCGATTATAGGTAAGATGCATTATCATTGCACACTTTACCCCCATACTATCCCCACGAATAAATGCTTCCGTAATTTGTCTGTGTGTTTCAATCGTTTCTCTTTGCAGTTTTCTATTGGTTAAATTTGCAAATGTTGTAATTGCAGTATGAATAACCGGAATAAGCACTTCCATAACACGATTTCCACTACATTTTGCAATTGCCGCGTGAAATTCCATATCTTTTTGAATATGATTTTTCCCTTCGAGATATAACTGCTCTACTTCATCACACAACTCTTTAATATGATATTTTTCTTCTTCAGCAGCATTTCTACATGCAACCGCTGCTACTTCAGGCTCCAGAAGAATTCTAACATCAAACAGTTCCATCGCGAGTCTATACTTATCATCAAACTGCGACAATCCTAATGGATCATCTACAACCATTTCTGTACTTTTCACAAAGGTTCCTGATCCTCTTTTTACCTCTAAAATCCCCTTCGTCACAAGACTCTTTACCGCTTCTCTGATAGTGCTTCTACCTACTCCGAACATTTCTGCTAATTTATACTCACCCGGAAGGGTAGAACCTATGGTTATCTGTTCCTGTTGAATATACATCATTAATTGATCTTCTATTTGAGGAACTAACAATTTCTGATTTACTTTTTCATAATTATATGCCATAGTCACCTCCACCTTCTCTAGCAGCTTCAATAATTTTCAACTCTTTATTTATATGAAATGGAGCGTTGCTCCATAGATGATAACTCATCTATTTTACAACGCTCCCGTTTTTAATATTGCAATTATTTATACAGCTCTACTAATTTTAGTAAATGTTCATAACGTTCTTTTGCTGCCTGTTCAGAAGCTGCAAATAATTTCTCAGCACGCTCTGGGAAGGAACGAGTCAAACGTGTATAACGTGTCTCATTATTCAGGAATTCCTGATATGTGCCATCACCCGGTTTGGATGTCAGGGTGAATGGATTCTTTCCTTCTGCCTTTAACGCCGGATTGAAGGAGAACAGATTCCAGTAACCGGAAGCTACTGCTTTCTTCATCTCATCCTGGCAGTGGTTCATACCACCTTTTACTCCGTGAAGTTCACATGGAGCATAACCGATGATTAAGGATGGTCCGTTATAAGCTTCTGCTTCTGCAAGAACTTTAACAGCCTGTGCCGGATTTGCACCAAGAGCAATCTGTGCTACATATACATAACCATAGCTCATAGCGATCTCAGCAAGAGATTTCTTACCAACTTCTTTACCAGCTGCTGCGAACTGACAAACTTCACCGATGTTAGAAGCCTTGGATGCCTGTCCACCTGTATTGGAATACATCTCTGTATCGAATACCATAACATTTACATTTTCACCGGATGCAAGAACATGGTCAAGACCACCGAATCCGATATCATAAGCCCATCCGTCACCACCAAGGATCCATACGGATTTCTTAGCAAGGTATTGTTTCTTCTCTAAGATTTCTGCACATGTTGCACAACCTGCAGCTGCTGCTTTTTCTAATTCTGCAACTAACGCTTTTGTAGGTTCTACATTTTCTTTTGTGCTGTCTTTTGTAGCCATGAATGCTTCTGCTGCTGCTTTGAATTCTGCAGATGCTTTATCGCTGGCTGCTGCTTTTTCAACCTGAGCGATAACCTGATCACGAAGTGTTTTCTGACCAAGATACATACCAAAGCCGTGTTCCGCATTATCCTCGAACAAGGAGTTTGCCCATGCAGGACCCATCTGAGAGTCTTTGTTTACAGTATATGGACATGTTGCTGCCGGACCACCCCAGATAGAGGAACATCCCGTAGCATTCGAGATATACATCTGCTCACCAAATAACTGAGTAATCAAACGAGCATAAGATGTCTCTGCACATCCTGCACAGCTTCCCGAGAACTCAAGAAGTGGCTGATTGAACTGAGAACCTTTCACTGTAGTATCTGCCGGCATACCCGGTTTCTTTCCAACGTTTGCTACCAGATAATCGAATACCGGCTGTTCTGCTGCCTGGGATTCCTGTGGAACCATCTTGATTGCTTTGTCTTTTACAGGACATACGGTTACACACTCGCCACATCCCATACAATCTAATGGAGATACGCTCATTGTGTATTTATATTCGCTTGCTTTTGGTTTTGTATCAGCAAGTTTGATATTGGAAGGAGCTGCTGCAACTTCTGCCTCATCTAACATAAATGGACGAAGTGTTGCATGGGAACATACAAACGCACAGTTGTTACACTGGATACAGCTTTCAGGATCCCATTCAGGAACCAGAACTGCAATACCACGTTTCTCGTATGCAGAAGCACCAAGTTCAAACTGACCATCTGCATTATCTTTGAATGCAGATACCGGTAAATTATCACCATCCATTAAAGCAATTGGGTTCATGACAGTTTCAACCATCTTAACCGTTGCAGGACGACCTGTCAGTTTTACAGCCTCAACTGTGTCTACAGGGTTAGCCCAGGATTCCGGAATCTCTACTTTATGAACCGCATCGACACCTGCATCAATTGCTCTGTAGTTCATCTCTACGACATCATCACCTTTTTTGCCGTAAGATTTCTTAGCTGCTGCTTTCATATAATCTACTGCTTCATCAATTGGCATAACATTTGCTAATTTGAAGAATGCAGACTGAAGAATCGTATTGGTACGTTTACCCATTCCGATTTCTACGGCTTTATCGATCGCATTGATTGTATAAAGCTGAATCTTATTATCATAGATATATTTCTTTGCTGCTGCGTTTAATTTAGTATCTAATTCTTCATCTGTCCATTGACAGTTAATCATGAAGATACCGCCCGGTTTTACATCCTGAACCATCTTATAGCCTTTTACAACATAAGATGGGTTATGACATGCAACGAAGTCAGCCTGGTTAATATAATATGGGCTCTTGATTGGTTTGTCACCGAATCTCAAGTGAGAAATTGTGATACCACCCGTTTTCTTAGAGTCATACTGGAAGTAAGCCTGGATATATTTGTCTGTATGGTCACCAATAATCTTAGTAGAGTTCTTATTCGCACCAACAGTACCATCGCCACCAAGACCCCAGAATTTACATTCTACTGTACCGGCAGCTGCTGTAATAGGAGCTGGTTTTACTTCCGGTAAGCTTAAATTCGTAACGTCATCTACGATACCGATTGTGAAACGAGCTTTTGGCTCATCCTTCTCAAGCTCTTTATATACTGCAAATACAGATGAAGGTGGAGTATCTTTAGAACCAAGACCATAACGACCGCCTGTTAATACGATATCATTTAATCCTGCCTCACGAAGAGTTGTTGCAACATCAAGGAATAAAGGATCACCTAATGCACCAGGCTCTTTCGTACGGTCAAGTACTGCCATCTTCTTAACAGTCTTAGGAATCACTTTTAATAATGCCTTAGAAGACCATGGACGATACAAACGAACTTTGATCAAACCAACTTTTTCGCCTGCAGCTGTTAAATAATCAATTACTTCTTCTGCTACGTCACAGATGGATCCCATTGCTACGATCACGCGCTCAGCATCCGGTGCACCGTAGTAGTTAAACAAGTCGTAGTTTGTACCAAGTTTTTCATTCACTTTCTTCATGTACTTCTCTACAACTTCCGGTAATGCATCATAAACAGGATTACATGCTTCACGATGCTGGAAGAATACGTCTCCATTTTCATGAGAACCGCGCATTGCCGGATGCTCCGGATTCAATGCATGCTCACGGAATGCTTTTACTGCATCCATGTTGCACATTTCTTTCAAATCCGCATAATCCCATTTTTCAATTTTCTGAATCTCATGGGATGTACGGAAACCATCGAAGAAGTTGATAAATGGAACTCTACCTTCAATAGTAGCTAAATGTGCAACTGCACTTAAGTCCATAACTTCCTGTGGATTGGTCTCTGCTAACATAGCAAAACCTGTCTGACGGCAGGCATATACGTCACTGTGGTCACCAAAAATATTCAAAGACTGTGTAGCAACAGTACGCGCAGATACATCAAATACACATGGTAATTGCTCACCGGCAATCTTGTACATATTTGGGATCATTAACAAAAGACCCTGAGAAGCAGTAAATGTAGTTGTAAGTGCACCTGCTGCAAGGGAACCATGAACAGTACCGGCAGCACCGGCTTCAGATTGCATCTCAACAACTTTTACCTGATTTCCAAAAATATTCTCCTGTCCGGTTGCAGACCATGCATCAACAGCATCTGCCATAGGACTGGAAGGGGTAATCGGATAGATCGCAGCTACATCTGTAAACGCATACGCAACATGAGCAGCAGCGGTATTTCCATCCATTGATTGTTTCGCTCTAGCCATTTTTTCTTTTCCTCCTTTAAATATAGGGTCTTTGGGCCCTCTTACACGTTATTCTATCACACATTTTTCGCATTGTAAATGTCATAAACAACCGAATTTCTTAGATTTTCCTTTTTTCTTTACAACAGACTGCAAATCATTTAAAATAAATCTGACCTTATAATATAACTAAAAAATATTACTTATAGCAATGTCAGCAAGGAGACAACCATGTTAACCTATACTTTTTCTAATCGTGGCAACCGTTCCTTATATGAACATCTCTATCAGTGTATCAAGGACGATATTCTAAGCGGGATACTCCCCACAGATACAAAACTGCCATCCAAACGAAGCTTTGCAAAGAATCTTGGCGTCAGCACTTTAACCGTAGAAACAGCCTATGCCCAATTAGTCGCGGAAGGCTACCTCTATTCTTTACCCAAAAAAGGTTATTATGTATCTGAGATTCTAAGGATGCCGGCAACACTGCAAAGCAATGCACCGACATCCATCTTATCACAACCACCGAAACATCATTATTTTGCTGACTTCTCCAGCAACCAGACCCGTCCGGAGAATTTTCCTTTTTCCGTCTGGGCCAAACTGATGCGTGAGGTCCTTACCGAATACCATGACGAATTGATGACCAACTCCCCTGCTCAGGGAATCATCCAGCTACGCCAGGCGATTGCCCATCATTTACATCAATTCCGAGGAATGGACGTTGATCCGGAGCAGATTATCGTAGGGGCCGGGACGGAATATCTCTATGGTTTACTGATTCAATTACTTGGTCATGGCAAAACATACGGCGTAGAAGATCCGGGCTATCAAAAGATTCGCAACATTTACCAAAGCAACGATGTAAACTGCGTTGGTATTCCTATGGATAAGAACGGACTGCGTATTCCACAATTATATGAAAGCAATGCGGATATCATCCACATTTCCCCCTCACATCATTTTCCAACAGGCATCATTACACCGGTTTCCCGCCGACTGCAGCTGTTGGAATGGGCAAACCAGGAGGATGGCCGCTATATTATTGAGGACGACTATGACTGTGAATTCCGCTTGATGGGAAAGCCGATTCCTTCCCTGCAAAGCATTGATCAGGCCAAACGGGTCATCTATATCAATACCTTTACAAAAAGTCTGGCTTCTACGATTCGTATCAGCTACATGATTCTGCCCGCACATCTGGTAACACGATTCCGAGAAACCATGGGGTTCTACAGCTGTACCGTATCCACCTTTGAGCAGTACACTCTTGCCCGCTTTATCAATGAAGGATATTTCGAAAAACATATCAACCGCATGCGGAACTTTTATCGTCTTCAGCGCGACAGAATACGAAACGAGATTAAAAAAAGTCCTCTTGCTCCTTATGTCCACATCACAGAAGAAACAGCGGGACTTCATTTTCTGATGCATGTAGATACAGAATTAACGGACGAGCAGATCCTTGCAAACGCAAACAGGCAGGACCTTCGTTTGTCCTGCCTGTCCGGCTATTATGAAGAACCACCGAAGGATGCATCCCACACCTTCATCATCAACTATTCTTCCCTGAAGCCGGAAACAATAGAGGAAGCGGTTCGTCGTTTATGTTATTGTCTTACCTTAATGTGAACTTCACGAAGCTGCTGTTCGCTTACTTCATTTGGAGCACCGCACATTAAGTCCTGAGCGTTACCATTCATCGGGAATGGGATAATCTCACGAATGCTTTCTTCATTACGAAGCAACATAATCATACGATCCACGCCCGGTGCCATGCCGGCGTGTGGTGGTGCACCAAATTGGAATGCATGATACAATGCACCGAATTTTTCTTTCAAATCCTCTTCGGTATAACCGGCAATCTCAAATGCCTTAATCATAATATCAAGATTGTGGTTACGTACCGCACCGGAAGAAAGCTCAACACCGTTACATACGATATCATACTGATATGCCAGAATATCCAACGGATCCTTCGTGTTCAATGCTTCCAGACCACCTTGTGGCATGGAGAATGGGTTATGTGTAAAAATAATTTTCTTCGCATCTTTATCGTACTCATACATTGGGAAATCATTGATATAGCAGAAACGATATGCGTTTTTCTCAATCAGATCCAAACGGTTGCCAAGCTCTGTACGAATCTGACCGGCATAATAAGCTGCACGTTCTTCGTTGTCAGCAATAAAGAAGATCGTATCGCCCGGCTCTAATTGTCCAAGATTCGCAATCTCCTGTTTCATATCATCCGGGATGAATTTATCAATTGGTCCCTTATACGTTCTGTCTTCTAAGACTTCTAAGTATCCCAATCCGCCCATTCCGATGGAAGTAGCAAATTTCAACAGTTTCTCATGTGCACCTTTCGACATCTTCTCACTTACTTTAATCGCACGAACTGTTTTCTTATGGAATGGTTTAAACGTACATCTTTGGAAGAAATCAGTGACATCAATAATACGAAGTGGGTTACGCAAGTCCGGTTTGTCTGTACCAAACTCCAGCATTGCCTGTTTATAGCTGATTACCGGATATGGAGCTGATGTTACGCTTGCGCCTTCCGGTGCAAATTTTTCAAAAGTAGCCGTTAACACTTCTTCGCCGGTGCGGAAAACATCTTCCTGTGTTGCAAAGCTCATCTCAAAATCTAGCTGATAAAACTCACCCGGAGAGCGGTCTGCACGTGCATCCTCATCACGGAAGCAAGGTGCGATCTGAAAGTATTTATCAAATCCGGATACCATCAGTAACTGTTTGTACTGCTGTGGCGCCTGTGGCAACGCATAGAATTTACCTTTATATTTACGGGATGGCACAATATAATCACGTGCTCCTTCCGGTGAAGACGCACACAGAATCGGTGTTTGGATCTCTAAAAATCCCATCTCTGTCATTTTTTCACGCAAGAAGCTGATTACCTGAGAACGGAATATCATATTATCCATTACCTTTTTGTTTCGAAGATCAAGATAACGGTATTTCAGACGCAAATCCTCTCTTGTTTCTTTTGAGGTCATAACTTCAAACGGAAGTTGCTCATAGACCTTTCCTAAAATCTCAACCTTCTGTGCCTCCAGTTCAATTGTTCCGGTTGGAATTTTGGGATTGTACGTTTCCTCATCACGATGTTCAACCGGTCCTTCTACACTGATACAATCCTCTTTACTGATGCCATCCAGTAGAGTGGTGTCACGCATTACAACTTGTAACACGCCATACATATCACGTAAATCGATAAAGGATACTCCACCGTGGTCACGGATGTTTTCCACCCATCCGGCAACCTTAAGTGTAGAACCTACATCGCCTTCACTGACATGATTCAAAGTTTTGTTACGATAAATATTATTCGTATTCATGGTTTTCTCCTTTCACTGTGGTCATAGTGGGATGTATTCCAGCTGTCATATCCGCCGGTTTCGGTCTGTGCCGGGGCTGCGTATTTGTTTTTTCGCAGACACCCAGGTTTTTAGAAAGACACACACTCCAATGGACATCACGCAACGCGCCGTTGACTTGTTTGAGTCAACCGCTAGTGATTTCAGTATCTTTTCGGGGGATGCTCTCGCGCGATTTCAAACGTAGCGGTGCATAAGCTCCTAAAATACAGGAGCTAAGCACCGACGTTTTCAAACGCCCCCGAAAAGATACATGAAACACAGCTGGTTGACGAGTTGTGTCATAAGGCGCGTAATCTTGGTGATGGACATGGAGTGCAA
>JBJELB010000053.1:0-2203 GCA_051878935.1 Lachnospiraceae bacterium
CTGTTCTGTGGAAGCCGTGGTGACCGTATACGAGGACTCCTATGGGAAGGAAATGGTTTCCTGCTTTTGTATAAGAGGCTAGAGGACGGTTGGTTCTCGTGGCCGCGTACTCCTCAGGAAGCTGCCGAACTGACACGGGAACAATACCATATGCTCATGATGGGACTGAATCCGTTAAATCCCAAAATCAAAGATGTCAATCCACAGAAAATCTTCTGATTTTTATGCAAAACGGAGATTTTTTCGACGGATTCAAACTGAAATATATGGTCCATACGGTGACTTTTACATCCGTCACCAGACCGCTTCTATCTGGTCATATAAATGGCACAGAGAAAAAAATGAACCTTGAAAACTCTATATTTCCTTGTTCGTCAGTAAAGTATTTACGCATTTTTATCCATAGGCATTATGACGAATGGCGCCTGAAGGAAGATTCGCCATATCCTGAATCCTGTTGTATAATAGAATCCAGGAGGAGCATCCATATGAGTAAGAAACACACCCTGAACGAACTGAATAACATGAGCCGTGAAGACCTGATCACGATTGTTCTGACTATGCAGGGACAGCTCGATACACTGAATGACAATATCGAAAAACTCATAGAGCAGGTACGTCTTGCGAATCAACACCGTTTTGGCCGCAGTACGGAAACTTTAAAATCCATTGATGGACAGCTCTCTTTTTTCGATGAAGCTGACACTCTTTTCAATCCTAATGCAGTGGAACCAGAGGCAGATGAAGTCGTTCCTGCAAGACCACGTAAAAAGAAGGCTAAGGGACAGCGTAACATCGACCTGAAAGATTTCCCGGAAGAGATCATTCCGACACATGGTGTTTCCGAAGATGCACTGGATGCATTCTATGGAAAAGGCAACTGGAAACGTATGCCGGATGAAACTTACAAACGTTTGCGCCATGAACCGGAATCATGGACAGTCGAAGTCCATACAGTCGAAGTGTACGTCGGAACAGATGGCTATCACCAAGATGAGTTTGTCCGTGGAGACAGACCAAAGGATATCTTTCCGAACAGTATTGTTACCCCATCACTTCTCGCATCTATTCTGAATGTAAAATATGTGAATTCCTCACCACTTTATCGAATTGAACAGGAATTCCAGCGTAATGGTGTAAATATATCAAGACAAACGATGGCGAACTGGATCATCAACAGTTCTAATCGTTATTTTTCTGCGCTTGTGGAACGGATGAAGCAGGAGTTATTGAAACTTCCTGTTACACAGTCAGATGAGACACCAACTCAGGTGATCCATGATGACCGTAGTCCAGGCAGCAAGAGTTATATGTGGGTGCACAGATCCGGTGAATTCTTCAAAGAATGTCCGATTGTTATCTATGAATATCAAAAAGGTCGAAACCACGAACTGCCACTGGCATTCTATCAGGACTATAGCGGAGTACTTGTGACAGATGGATTAAAGCAGTATCATCTGCTGCAGGATAAGATTCCAGGCCTTATGAATGCGAACTGCTGGGCACACGCAAGGCGTGATTACGCAGATGCCATAAAAGCAGCCAACAAAGCAGATGGCGAAGCAGTAAAACGTTCCATTGCCTATCAGGCATTGAAGCGAATTGCTTTAATATATGAACTGGAAGGTACTTTAAAAGACCTGACTCCAGAAGAGCGTCTTCAGGAACGGCAGAACTCGATCAAGCCGTTGGTTGAGGAATATTTTACGTGGGTAAAAAAACAATTATCTGATACAACAGTTCTGCCAAAAGGCAAAACTGCTGATGGTTTAAAATACAGTGTAAATCAGGAGCAATATCTCAAAGTCTTTCTTGAGGATGGCAATGTACCAATCGATAATTCGGCCTCCGAAAGATCCATACGTACTTTCTGTATTGGCAAGAAGAACTGGATGTTCCATGATTCCGTAAAAGGAGCACAAGCAAGTGCTGTAATCTACAGCCTGTCTGAAACAGCAAAGCTCAACAACCTAAGACCGTATCATTATTTCAAACACCTGCTTACAGAACTTCCAAAGCTCTGTGATGATGAAGGAAATATAGATTCTACAAAACTGGATTATCTGTTGCCTTGGTCAACAGAACTTCCGAAAGAATGTAGGAAACCACGCCGCTAACAATCTAGCGGCGTTAATTCATCGGTAAGCGTACGATTTGACGTTTACATTGTATCCCATTGTTTATTTTGTTATAGTAATTCTTG
>JBJELB010000054.1:0-48868 GCA_051878935.1 Lachnospiraceae bacterium
CCATGTCTTTCTTAAACCGGAAAACGGTGCAAGAAAAAACAGATACGCACCGCAGCCGGCACCAACGGACCAGGGCAGCCGACATATTTTTAAAAATAGAAAAAAGGGCTTGCATTTTCAGAAGAGCAGAGTATACTGTTAAATAGTTAATCGTTTAATTATTAACTATTTAACGAAAAGAGGGCAAAGATGGAAAAGAAAGTAATGCCATTGATGGGCTGTGTAGCCAGAAAACACTTTAAACAAATAGAAAAAGCATTTGACATTGTGGAGATGCACCCGGCACAGCACCGGATTCTTATGATGATCGCAAAACATCCGAGTGCTACGCAGAAGGACATTGCCATGGAGTTGGAGGTTTCTCCGGCCAATGTTGCTACATTGATGAAGAAGCTGGAGAGAAACGGGTATTTGATGCGTATAGTAGATGCAGAAGATAATCGTTGCAATCAGGTTTCTTTAACGGCGAAGGGATGTGAAGTGGTAAAAAAGAGTCGTGAGATTTTTGGAAAGGTAGATGAGAAGATGTATGCCGGGCTGACGGAGGTACAGATTCAACAGCTTTATGAGATACTTAAGAAAATGAATGATAATCTGACGAATTAATGGAAAGGATGGAACTTATGAAACGATACTGGAAATATGTAAAGCCTTATCTGGTGTATTTTATTGTAGGACCGGTCTTGATGATTACCGAGGTGCTGGGAGAAGTGTTCATGCCGTGGCTTATGTCCCAAATCATCAATTATGGTGTAGCGGAAAGAAATTTGCCTTATATTGTAGGGATTGGCACCATCATGGTAATTACTGCAATTGTTATGGCATTAAGCGGTATTGGAGGTGCTTATTTTGCATCGAAAGCTGCCATTAATTTTGGTGCCGATTTACGAAAGGATATTTTTACAAAAGTTCAGAAATTTTCTTTTGGAAATATCGATACCTACAGTACGGGTTCTCTGATTACCCGACTGACGAACGATATTACGCAGATTCAGAATCTGATTATGATGGCATTGCGTATGATGCTGCGGTCTCCGGGTATGTTGATCGGTGGTGTCATTATGGCTATTACGATTAACTGGAGACTGGCCATTATCATTGCATGTGTCATTCCTGTACTGGCATGTCTCATTGCCTTGATCATCATAAAGGCATATCCGCGTTTCACGAATATGCAAAAGAAGCTGGATCAGTTAAATTCCCGTATTCAGGAAAGCTTAACGAATGTGCGTGTCGTAAAATCCTTTGTGCGTGATGATTTCGAAGTGGAGAAGTTTGAAAAGGCGAACGGTGATCTGAGAGAGGCTACATTACGTGGTCTGCGTCTCGTAATTTTTAATATGCCGATTATGACTGCACTTATGAACATTACGACTCTGTTAGTCGTATGGTTTGGAGGACGGCAGATTCTGGTTGGCAGTATGCCGGTTGGCGATTTGACTGCATTTACCACATATATTGTTCAGATTTTGATGTCACTGATGATGCTGGCAATGGTCTTTTTGAACAGTTCCCGTGCTATGGCATCCTTTAAGCGTGTGAGTGAAGTGCTGGACACGGAGATAGATATCACAGATGAAGATGCTGCATGCCCGGAAAAAACAGTAGAACGTGGGAAAATTGAATTCCGTAATGTTGATTTCAGTTATAAATCCGGTAATGAGCATCGTGTTTTGGGAGATATTTCATTTACCATTCAGCCGGGAGAAACAGTGGGCATTCTGGGCGGAACAGGAAGTGGTAAGACGAGTTTGGTGCAGCTGATTCCGCGTTTGTATGATACTACGAAGGGAGAGGTTCTGGTTGATGATGTGAATGTCAGGGACTACTCTTTGAAAAACCTGAGAACCGGAGTGGGTATGGTGCTTCAGAATAATGTCCTTTTTTCCGGTACAATTGAAGAAAATCTGCGTTGGGGTAATGAAGATGCATCTATGGAAGAAGTGAAAGAGGCAGCCAGACATGCGCAGGCGGACTCCTTTATTTCGAGCTTCTCTCAGGGATATGAACAATATCTGGAACAGGGTGGTGTCAATGTATCCGGTGGACAGAAACAACGTTTGTGTATCGCCAGAGCGTTGTTAAAGGAACCAAAGATTTTAATACTGGATGACAGTACCAGTGCTGTAGATACGGCAACGGAGGCGGCGATTCGGGAGTGCTTCCAAAATGAATTGAAAGATACCACGAAATTAATCATTGCACAGCGAATCAGTTCGGTAAAAGATGCAGATAAGATTATTGTACTGAATGACGGACATGTCTCTGCGATTGGTAACCATGAACAGCTGATGCAGACGAGTGAAGAGTATCAGGAGATTTATTATTCTCAGAATGAAAGAGAGGTGAGTGCATCATGAAGGGACCGGGAATGAAAGGCGGAAGAGGACCCAAAGGTCCTGTGCAGAAACCGAAGAACACGAAGCAAACGATGAAGCGTCTTTTGTCATACCTGAAGGAAGAGAAATTGTGGCTTGTGGTTGTATTTTTCTGTGTGATTATGAGTGCGCTTTCTTCTCTGCTTGCATCTTATATGCTGCGCCCGATCATCAATGGATTGGTAGATGCAGGGAGCTTTCAGTCGGGAGTAGGGAGCCTGATTAAGGGGCTATCTTTGATGTTTGTCATTTATCTGGCGGGTGTTCTTTCGAATTATTTTCAAGCGAGAATTATGATCGAAGTCTCCCAGCGAGCATTGCTGCATATTAGAAATGACCTGTTTAAGAAGATTCAGAAGCTTCCGGTTCGTTTTTATGACACCAATAACACGGGTGATGTTATGAGCCGTTTTACGAATGATATCGACAACGTTGGAGAAATGCTGAATAACACTATCACCCAGTTGATATCCGGTGTTATCAGTATCGTAGGTACGTTATCTTTGATGATTTATACGAACTGGATTTTAACAATTGTAACAGTTGTATTGATACCTGTTATGATTAAAGCAGCTTCCATGGTTGCAAAAAGAAGCAGTCGCCATTATGTGGCACAGCAGGCGGCTTTGGGTGAAATGAACGGATACATTGAAGAGATGGTAAGTGGTACCAAGGTTGTAAAAGTATTTTGCCATGAAGACCGTATTATTAAAGACTTTTCCGTGAAAAATGAGGACTTAAGAGATAAGCAGATTAAGGCACAATTTTTTGGTGGTATCATGGGACCGGTTATGGGTAATATCGGGCAGATTAATTACGCCTTAACAGCCTGCGTCGGAGGCATTTTATGTGTCGTACGGAATTTTGACATTGGTGGATTGAGTATTTTCTTAAATTTCTCCAGACAATTCAGCAGACCGATTAATGAGGTGTCCATGCAGATGAATACCATTTTTTCTGCTCTGGCAGGTGCGGAACGTGTCTTCCAGGTGATGGATGAGACAGAGGAAGAACCGGATGCTGAGGATTGCGTAGAACCGGAAAAGATTCATGGAGATGTACAATTAGAACATGTGACATTCGGATATCGTGATGATAAGATGATTCTAAAAGATATTTCTCTGTATGCGCATCCGGGACAGAAAATTGCCTTTGTAGGTTCTACCGGAGCCGGCAAGACAACGATTACCAACGTGCTGAACCGGTTCTACGATATACAGGAAGGCAGCATTACGATTGATGGAATTGATATTAGAAAGATGAAACGTGATTTTCTTCGTCAGAATATTGCGATGGTACTTCAGGATACCCATCTGTTTACCGGAACGGTAATGGAAAATATTCGTTACGGACGTTTGGATGCAACCGATGAAGAAGTAATAGAAGCAGCTAAGATTGCTTCCGCCCATTCTTTTATTCACCGTTTACCGCAGGGATATCACACAATGATTGAAGGAGATGGTGCGAATCTCAGTCAGGGTCAGCGCCAGTTATTGAACATTGCACGTGCTGCCATCTCCCATGCACCAATCCTCATATTGGATGAAGCGACCAGCTCGGTTGATACCAGAACCGAGAAGCATATTGAACATGGACTCGACCGTCTGATGAAGGACAGAACAACGTTTGTGATTGCGCATCGTCTGTCAACGGTAAGAAATGCGAATGCGATTATGGTTCTGGAGCATGGCGAGATTATTGAACGAGGTACCCATGAGGAATTGATAGAGAAGCATGGAAGATATTATAATCTGTATACCGGATTAGCGGAGTTGGATTAAATGCAGGCATCCATGATTGTTACCATTGCCGGACAGGAGAAATGACATGAAAAAACCTACATTAATACTATTTGATTTAGATGGCACTCTTACCAATCCCCAAGAGGGTATTACCCGCTGTGTCCAGCACGCGTTGAATTACTTCCATATTATAGTAGAAGACCGTGACCAACTCACACCTTTTATCGGTCCGCCATTATTGGATTCGTTTATGCAGTTCTATGGATTGAATGAGCAGGAAGCGAAAAAAGCAGTAGAAGTCTACCGGGAGCGTTTCTCGACAGTCGGATTATTTGAAAACGAAGTCTATGATGGTATCCCGGAGATGCTGGATGTGTTGAAACAAAGCGAATATTATCTGGCAGTGGCGTCGTCAAAGCCTGAAATCTTTGTTCGTCGCATTCTGGATAAATTTGAATTGAGTCAATATTTTGACGAAATTGCAGGCAGTGAGTTGGATGGTACCCGTGTGGATAAAGAAGAAGTCATCGAAGAAGTCTTCGTTCGAATGCAGAAAAACCACTATGATTATGGAAGAGTTGTTATGGTTGGAGACCGCAGGTTTGATATCGAAGGAGCGCGGAAACAGAATGCCGTGGCGGTGGGTGTGACCTATGGCTTTGCAGACGAAGGAGAACTGGAGCAGGCCGGGGCGGATTACTTAGCTCATACGGTCAAAGAACTGGAAGAATACTTAATTTCAATTTAACCTTGCAATTTCTCCGTGATATGGTATTATCTTTTTTAAAAGATAAAAAAGAGGTGTAATTATGTCAGATGTAACAAGTATGAGCAGACAGGAGCTGGAGACTTTGCGTGATCAGCTTCAGGTCCGCTATGATGAATATAAAGCACAGAATTTAACATTGGATATGTCCCGTGGTAAGCCATCCGGTGAACAGCTTGACCATACCAATGGAATATTAGAAACATTGGACAGCTATATTACCAGAGATGGTATTGATGCACGAAACTATGGTGTTTTGGATGGTATCCCGGAAGTAAAGGAATTGTTCTCCGAGGTATTGGATATTCCGGTGGATGAGATTATCATTGGCGGTAACTCCAGCCTGAATCTGATGTATGACAGTATGTGCAGAAATTATATCCACGGTGCGAGTGGTCATACTCCATGGTGCAAACTGGATAAAGTGAAATGGTTATGCCCGAGTCCGGGCTATGATCGCCATTTTGCTATCTGTGAAGATTTAGGTTTTGAGATGATTACGGTACCGATGACGGAGAATGGTCCGGATATGGATATGGTAGAAGAACTGGTAGCAAATGATGATTCCATTAAGGGTATGTGGTGTGTGCCATTGTATTCCAATCCACAGGGTATTATTTATAGTGATGAGACGATTGACCGTCTGGCTTCTATGAAGACAGCAGCACCTGATTTCCGTATTATGTGGGATAATGCTTATGGTATCCATCATGTATATAAAGAGAACAAGGTGAAAGATATCCGTAAAGCAGCAAAAGAAGCTGGAAACGAAGATCGTATCCTTTATTATTTCTCTACGTCTAAGATTACATTCCCTGGTGCCGGGGTTGCTCTGATGGCAGCATCCAAGAGGGTTGTTGCGGAGATTAAGCAGCATTTAGCAATTCAGACGATTGGTCATGATAAGATTAATCAGCTTCGTACTTTGAAATTTTTCAAGAATGCAGATGGTATGCGTGCTCATATGAAGATTCTTGGTGATGAGTTGAAAGCGAAGTTTGACATTGTATTGGATACTTTGGATAGAGAACTGGCAGGCTCCGGACTGCTCACATGGAATAAACCGGATGGTGGATACTTTGTAGCGGTGGATACTTTAGAAGGATGTGCCAAAGCAACAGTAGCGCTTGCAAAAGAAGCCGGTGTCGTATTGACGAATGCAGGAGCAACGTATCCATATGGCAATGATCCGAAAGATACCAATATTCGTATTGCACCAAGTTATCCGACAACAGAAGAATTGCAGCAGGCGATGGATTTATTCTGTGTATGTGTGAAGCTTGCAGGAGTCAATCATTTATTAAATCAATAAATCAGAAAAAGAGGTCAGTATGTTGCTAAAGAAGCTATGCAGCCGTCTGACGGATGAGATTTTAAAGGCAGCAAGGATGCTGGCCATGGTAATCATCATGGCCGGTGTCATTTTTGCCTTTTTCTTTTGGAATCAGACGGAGGATTTACAGAATAGTATTGCGAAGATAGAAAATGAAGCATCAAAAGAATACCGGTTGAATGGACAATATGTTGAAAAAATAACATCGTTTCAGTCATTACCCTATTTTGACCAGACCCGTTTTGACCGCTATGTTGCGTATTATAAGAAGCATGAGAAGCTGGGAAAAGAGGTTATCTGGCAGGTGAATGTTGATTTGGACATTCCATATAAAAAAGAAAAACGAAAAGTACTGAAAGAAGAGAATCCGCTCCTTGTCAATAAGCATTATAATCTGACCAAAGAGTTTGTACCGGAAAATCTGGTCATCATAGAGGGAGGGATGCTGGCAACACCGGATACTGCAAGAGCTTACCGGAAGATGACTGCGGCGGCAGCAGAGGAGAAACAGTACCAATATACGGTAGTTTCAGCATACCGTTCCTATGAGACACAGGAGCAGCTGTTTCACACCTATAATACGACCAGGGGTGAGACGATTGCACAGACGAGCCGCTATTCGGCTTATGCCGGTTCCAGTGAGCATCAGACGGGGAGAGCCATAGATCTTACTACGCCGGGATACAGCATGGAGCAGTTTGGGGATAGTATACAGTCCGATTGGATTTATCAAAACTGCTACAAGTATGGATTTATCGTACGGTATCAGGCAAGTGAAGAACAGTATACCGGTTATAAGGATGAGCCCTGGCATATTACATATGTCGGACAGAAAATCGCCAGAGATATGCACAAAAGGGAGATTTTGTCACTGGAGGAATATGTGGGAAAACATCCCGAGGCGACTTTATAGCATCTCATCGTCCGTATATTTTTGACGAAATTCAAACGGCGTACACCCCAGTCTTTTTATGAATTCCTCCTGCATGGCTTCCGCATTTTTGTATCCGCAGGATTCAGCTACGTCCTGAAGAGTTTGTTTTTTTATACGGAACATACATTCCTTTGCATGTTCAAATCTTGCATAGTGAATATAATCCAAAGCATCCATTTCGAATTCACATTGGAAATGATGGTTTAGTTCTGTTATATCCAGAGAACAGATGCTGCAAAGCTCTTCCACACATAAATCAGGATTATGATATTCATAAGTGATATAATCCAACGCGGGCTGTATCATACGCAATGAGAGGGAGATTTTGTCTTCGTGCGTCTTCATGGAAAAAAGACCAAGCTCCATCATTAAAGTGTAGAGCCGCAGGGAATCCTGAATCTGCGTGATGGAATCCTCCGGCTTGTAAAATAAGGAGAGAATACCGGGAGGTACCTGTGGAAAAAAACTGTACATGCTTCCAGTGGAAATATTCGCACACCAGAGGTGCGTTTGTGTCGTCAAACAGGAGAATATCCAGCGTCAGATCCTGAAGGCTGTGGACGGCATAAACGAAACCGCTATGTACAAAAATCATATCTCCTTTTGTGATGGAAACTTCCCTCCCATGTTCAAAAATAAAGCTTCCCTCTCCGGATGAGATAAAAATCAGTTGCTGATAAGGACTGAGCCTGAAATAATTCTTATCGGTGATATGGATACTTCGTTGATCAATAGAATAAAAAGGAAGTACATCAGTCAGTTTCAAATCATTCATGGCAATGGCTCTCCTTTCGTGGTGGGTGTTTTCTTTTCTTCTCTGGTGTAAATATGCAATTCATGATATTCCTCAGGTAAATAACCGGTGTACTGCCTGAATACCTTACTAAAATATCCTGAGGAAAGGAAACCGCATTTGGCGGCCACCTCTTTTATTTTCATGTTACTGTGAAGAGACAAAAGCTTTTCAGCATTTTGAATCCGAATTTTGTTTAAATAAGCAATCGGAGTAGTATCATATGCTGAGCGGAATAAACGTGCGAGGTATTCAGGAGTAACGTTCGCAGCGGTGGCTAAATCGGATAAGGAAAGAGGCTTATGATATTGTGTTTCGATGAGAGAAAGTACTTGTGAGAGCTTTTCTCTTTTTTTGTCCCGTTTTACGATGTCGCTTTGAGACAGGCGGTCGGATAACCGGATGATAAGCCGGTATAAGCAGGAGGAGCAGGCTGCCGCAGAATGCTGTGTTTGAAGATAATGCTGCAAAATGATGTCGTCAAACAGCTGGTTTATGACAGAATAGTCGTCCTGTGTAGAAATAATACCGGATGGCATATAACCAATCTGATTCATGACAGCTTCCGCTTTTGATCCTCCAAAGACGATATATTTTGTTTTCCAGACAGAGGTGACAGGATAATAGCTGTGGGGAGTTCTGCTCATGAAATACAAGACGTCTCCTTCTTTGATCTCCCGGACAACGTTGTTATGGTCAATAAAAGTGCCACATCCCTGGGTGCATAACATCACCTGTGCGAAATATGGAAGACCAAGCTTTCGCTGTACCTCGTTTTGGTGTTCTAATTGCTTCGCCCCTTTCACATAAAAGGGCAGCATGGTCATATCTCGAATGTAAACGGGTGTAAACATGATGGGAATTCCTTTCGTTTCTCATTGTTCTATACTCAAATTATGATAGATATTGATAATACTGTCAATATTTCTTCCAGAAATGAATGCCTGAATATCAGGGAATGGGAAGCGGGATTGGAGAATTAATAGAAAAAGGTTGACAAGAAGATAGAAATAGAGTAGAATACCACGCGTAAAGGAAAAAACTTTACGGGTGGTGTTTTAATATGGATAAACTTTTAGAAAAGGCATTGCTGTATGATTTCTATGGAGAACTACTCACAAAGCAGCAGAAAAATGTATATGAGGCCTATGTTCTGGAGGATATGTCGGAGAGTGAGATTGCCAGAGAACAGGGCATTACGCGACAGGGTGTTCATGATATGATGAAACGCTGTAATCGTAAATTAGAAGAATACGAAGAGAAACTTCAGTTAGTCAGCAAATTCGTCAAGACAAAAGACCGTGTGGAACAGATACACCAATATGCGTGCCAGATATCAGAGGGAGCGCATGAGAATCAGATCGCTCATCATATTGAGCAGATTGAAGATTTATCGAATGCAATATTAGAAGAATTCTAACAAATAAGGAGGATGTTGCATGGCATTCGAAAGCTTATCCGATCGATTGCAAAGCGTCTTTAAGAGCCTGAAGAGCAAGGGCAGTCTGAACGAAGCAGATGTGAAGGAAGCAATGAAGGAAGTCAAACGGGCACTTCTGGAGGCAGACGTTAACTTTAAAGTCGTAAAGCAATTTATTAATAAGGTAAATGAGAAGGCAATCGGACAAGACGTTTTAAACGGCCTGAATCCCGGACAGATGGTTATCAAGATTGTTCGTGATGAAATGGAAGAACTGATGGGTTCTGAGATGACGGAGATTGCCCTAAAACCCGGCAATGAGATTACATTGATTATGATGTGTGGTCTTCAGGGTGCAGGTAAAACCACAACGACTGCAAAATTAGCAGGAAAGTTGAAAGCAAAAGGGAAAAAACCACTACTGGTAGCATGTGATGTATACCGTCCGGCTGCTATTAAGCAATTACAGATTAATGGAGAGAAACAGGGAGTTCCTGTTTTCTCAATGGGAGATCAGCATAAACCGGTAAACATTGCGAAAGCCGCAATGGAACACGCCAGAGAAAATGGTCACAACATTGTGATTCTGGATACTGCCGGCCGACTTCATGTGGATGAAGACATGATGAATGAGCTGATTGAAATCAAACAGTCATTGGATGTTCATCAGACGATTCTGGTGGTTGATGCCATGACAGGACAGGATGCCGTAAATGTGGCTAAGAGCTTTGAGGAGCTGGTTGGTATCGATGGTGTCATCCTGACGAAACTGGATGGTGATACCAGAGGTGGTGCAGCACTTTCTATTCGTGCCGTAACCGGACGTCCGATTCTGTATGTAGGTATGGGTGAGAAACTATCCGATTTGGAACAGTTTTATCCGGACCGTATGACGAGCCGAATACTCGGCATGGGAGATATCCTGACGCTGATTGATAAAGCACAGGATGCAGTCGACGAAGAAAAGGCAAAGGAATTAGAACAGAAGTTCCGACGAGCCGAATTTTCTTATGATGACTTTTTGGACCAGATGCAGCAGGTAAAGAAAATGGGTGGCATGAGTGATCTGCTTTCCATGATTCCCGGTATGGGAAGCCAGTTGAAGGGAGTAGAGATTGATGAGAGTGCACTTGGTCGTGTGGAAGCAATCATCTATTCTATGACAAAAGAAGAACGGGCAAATCCGGATTTGATGAATCCGTCCCGCAAAAAAAGAATTGCTGAGGGTGCCGGGGTACCTATAGCAGAAGTGAATCGTTTAGTGAAGCAATTTGAGCAATCCAAGAAAATGATGAAACAGATGTCAGGAATGCTCGGAGGCAAACGTGGTGCTAAACTAGGGAGATTCAAACTCCCTTTTTAGGATAAATCATTAATTACTATTTTTTATTTTACGGAGGTAAAGAAACATGGCAGTAAAAATGAGATTAAAGAGAATGGGTCAGAAGAAAAAACCTTTCTATAGAGTAGTGGTAGCAGATGCTAGATCACCTCGTGATGGTAGATTCATCGAAGAGATCGGTACTTATGATCCAAATCAGAATCCAAGTGCTATCAAAATCAATGAAGAATTAGCAAAAAAATGGTTAGCAAACGGTGCTCAGCCTACAGAAACAGTAGCAAAATTATTAAAACAGTCTGGCATTGAGAAATAATTCTGATGTCATAATCTAGAGGAGGAAAACTAATGAAAGAGTTAGTAAAAGTTATTGTAGAGTCTCTAGTCGATCATCCGGAAGCTGTTGTTGTGACAGAAAAGGAAAAAGAAAATGCAACCGTGATAGAATTGAAAGTTGCAGAAGATGATATGGGAAAAGTCATTGGTAAACAGGGACGTATTGCTAAGGCAATTCGTACCGTTGTGAAGGCTGCAGCTTCAAAAGAAGACAAAAAAGTAATGGTGGACATTCTGTAATTACGTATGTGTCCGGTGTTTTCTTTGTAAAGTTTTCGCACGATTTCAAACGTAACGGTACATAAACTTCTGAAGAACAGACGCTTATGTACCGACGTTTTTAAATAGACCATAAAATTAAAAAAAGGTCTTGACAATGGATGGGAAAACACATATAATAGCCAAGTAGTCGCGACGGCTTCATGGGATCATAGCTCAGCTGGGAGAGCACCTGCCTTACAAGCAGGGGGTCATAGGTTCGAGCCCTATTGGTCCCATACATCTAAAATAATATATGGCGGGATAGCTCAGTTGGCTAGAGCACACGGTTCATACCCGTGGTGTCGCTGGTTCGAATCCTGCTTCCGCTACTCCATAAGAAAAGACCTTGGAGATTTCCAAGGTCTTTTCTCATTATATACTGTATCAATTTGCGCCTTATACCGTGGAGTACCGATGGGGCCGGAGCCAAACTGCGCCCGGTGGGGAGATATGTTTTTTCTTGCACCGTTTTCAGATTTAAGAAAGGCAAGGCACTCCACTCCCATCACAGCTGATTGCGCGCCTTTATGAGCCAACTCGTCAACCAGCTGTGTTTCATGTATCTTTTGTGGGCCGTTTGAAAACGTCGGTGCTTAGCTCCTGTTTTGTAGGAGCTTACGCACCGCTACGTTTGAAATCGTGCGAAAGCTTGCCCTCAAAAGATACTGAAATCACTAGCGGTTGACTCAAACAACTCATCGGCGCGCTTTGTGATGTCCATGGAGTGCGTGCCTTTCTAAAAATCTGGGTGTCTGCGAAAAAACATATCTCCCCACCGGGCGCAGTTTGGCTCCGACCCCATCGGCACTCCACGGTATAAGGCGTTAGTATAAGTAGTAGAATGAAAAGAGTTTGGAAATCCCAAGAGGAGGAGATTAAGATGCGGATTGGCATGGGTTATGACGTACATCGTCTGGTAGAAGATAGAAAATTAATTTTGGGTGGCGTGACGATTCCTTATGAGAAGGGGTTGTTGGGTCATTCCGATGCAGATGTTTTAGTACATGCAATTATGGATAGTATTTTGGGAGCAGCAGCGTTGGGAGATATCGGAAAACATTTTCCGGATACAGATCCTGTTTATGCCGGAAGTGACAGTATGAAACTGATGGCTCAGGTGCGTCAATTAATCGAAGACAAAGGATATCAGATTGGCAATATTGATGCTACCATAATTGCACAGCGTCCGAAACTGGCAGGTTATATTCCGGAGATGAAACGAAATATCGCAGACGTTCTAGGAATCGGGGAAGATTGTGTCAATGTGAAGGCTACAACAGAAGAAGGGCTGGGCTTTACCGGGACCGGCGAAGGGATATCGGCAAATGCAATCTGTCTGTTGACAGACAAAACATTTTTGCATAAACTATAATAGCAATTGTTTTGTTGGAGGCAAGTATGGGTTTTATAAAAGAACTAAAAGAAGAAATTAATATTATCCGAGAGCGCGATCCGGCAATTAAAAATAACTGGGAAGTGTTGTTATACCCTAGCTTTAAAGCAGTCAGAAGTTATCGTAGAGCGCATAAGCTATATTTGAAAGGGCATTATTTTTTGGCTCGTTATATCAGCCAGAAGACTGCACGTAAAACGGGGATTGAGATTCATCCCGGAGCAACGATTGGAAAAGGTCTGTTTATTGATCATGGACATGGTGTGGTCATTGGTGAAACAACGATTATCGGAGACAATGTCACGTTATATCAGGGCGTAACACTGGGAGGAACCGGAAAAGAGAAAGGGAAACGTCATCCGACGCTGGAAGACAATGTTATGGTAAGCGTTGGTGCCAAGGTCATTGGCTCTTTTACAGTTGGAGAGAATTCCAAGATTGGTGCCGGCAGTGTGGTGTTGGAAGAAGTACCGCCGAACTCAACCGTGGTTGGAGTACCGGGACGTGTGGTAAAACAGGATAACGTTCGTGTGCCTCGTATGGATATGGATCAGGTACATTTACCGGATCCGGTATTAAATGATATTCGGGAATTGAAGCGCGAAAATGAAGAATTGCGTGCACAATTAGATGAATGCAGATGCAAAAATAAATCATCTGAAACACAAGCATAACAGGAGGAATCTATGAAGATTTACAATACCCTGACAAGGAAAAAAGAAGAATTTGTACCGGTACAGGAAGGCAAGGTAGGCATGTATGTATGCGGTCCGACGGTATACAATTATATTCACATTGGAAATGCGAGACCGATGATTGTGTTCGACACATTTCGCCGTTATCTGGAATACAAGGGTTATGATGTGAATTTTGTTTCCAATTTTACGGATGTAGATGACAAAATCATTAACAAGGCTTTGGAAGAGGGAGTCGATGCTTCCGTAATCTCTGAGCGCTATATAGCGGAATGTAAGAAAGATATGGAAGGGCTCAATATTAAACCGGCAACGCATCATCCGAAAGCAACTGAGGAAATTGACGGAATGATTGAGATGATTTCCGATTTGATTGAAAAAGGGTATGCATATGAAGTGAACGGAACCGTTTACTATCGTACCAGAAAATTTGAAGGTTATGGAAAATTGTCCAAAAAAAATATTGATGACCTGTCGGCCGGCATTCGCATCGCTGTATCGGATGAAAAAGAAGATGCGATGGATTTTGTGTTATGGAAACCGAAAAAAGAAGGAGAACCATCCTGGCCTTCTCCATGGGGCGATGGACGCCCCGGATGGCATATTGAATGTTCTGTCATGAGTAAAAAGTATATTGGTGATACATTGGATATTCATGCAGGTGGTGAGGATTTACAGTTCCCGCATCATGAAAACGAAATCGCACAGAGTGAAGCCAGCAATGGCGTGCCGTTTTCGAATTATTGGATGCACAATGCCTTTTTAAATATTGATAATAAGAAGATGTCAAAGTCAGCAGGAAACTTTTTTACGGTGCGTGAAATCAGTGAGAAATATCCTTTGCAGGTAATCCGCTTTTTCATGCTATCCGCCCATTACCGTACACCGCTTAATTTCAGCGATGAACTGGTAGCAGCATCCAAAACGGGATTGGACCGTATCCTGACGGCAGTGGCAAATATGAAGGATATCCTGGAACATGCAGAGGACCGGGCATTATCCGATACAGAAGAAGAACAATTGAACAAATGTAAAGCGTTAGTTGAGAAATACGAAGCAGCGATGGAAGATGATTGTAATACCGCCGATGCGATTGCAGCCATTTTTGAAATCGTAAAATTAGCAAATCAGACAGTTGCCGGCGCATCGCGCAGCTATATACAGAAATTATATGATACCACCACAAAACTCTGTGATATTCTTGGTATTGTGACAGAACAGGAAGAAGTGTTGCTGGACGAAGAGATTGAGCAATTAATTCAGGAGCGCCAGGAGGCGAGAAAGAGCAAAGATTTTGCGCGTTCGGATGAGATTCGTGATTTGTTAAAGGACAAAGGCATCATTCTTGAGGATACCAGAGAAGGAGTAAAATGGAAGAGAGCTTAAAGCAGTATTTAAAAACAGCTTTGCATATCAAAGAGGTGGATGCGAGAACGTATTCGCCTCTTTCATTAGCCTATATAGGCGATGCCGTATATGATTTAATGATTCGTACTATGGTGGTATCGCAGGCAAATATGCAGGTAAACAAATATCATAAGATGACGAGTGCCTTCGTGAAAGCACAGACACAGGCGGCCCTGATTCATGCAATAGAAGGGGAGTTAACAGAAGAAGAACTGGCAGTTTATAAGCGTGGCAGAAATGCCAAATCGTTTACAACTGCGAAAAATGCATCGGTCATTGACTACCGTACCGCAACAGGGATGGAGGCATTGATTGGCTATTTGTATCTGGACAATCAGGATGAGCGCATGATTGATCTGGTTCGCATGGGCTTAGAAAGGATAGAAAAATAACAATGGAAAATCGTATTAATACCATAGAAGGAAGAAATGCTGTATTAGAGGCACTCCGTTCCGGAAAAACAATAGATAAGATTTATGTACTGGACGGATGTATGGACGGACCGGTTCGTACGATTGTGAGAGAGGCAAAGAAGACAGATGCTTTGTTGAATTTTGTCGATAAGGAACGTCTGGACCAGATCTCAGAAACCGGTAAGCATCAGGGAGTTATTGCGATTGCAGCTGCTTATGATTACAGTACAGTTGAGGATATGTTTGCGTTGGCGGAATCCAGAAATGAGGATCCGTTTTTGATTCTTTTGGACGAAATCGAAGACCCTCACAATCTGGGAGCGATTATCCGTACGGCAAATCTTGCCGGTGCACATGGTGTGATTATTCCGAAACGCAGAGCAGTAGGATTGACCGCTACGGTAGCACGTACTTCCTGTGGCGCTCTGAATTATACACCGGTAGCAAAAGTAACGAATCTGACCAAAACCATAGAAGAATTAAAAAAACGGGGAATGTGGTTTGTATGTGCTGATATGGGTGGCACAAAAATGTACGATTTAAACCTTACCGGACCGATTGGACTGGTGATTGGAAACGAGGGTGAAGGGGTAAGCCGGCTGGTCAAGGAGAGCTGCGATTTCGTGGCTTCCATTCCGATGAAGGGGGATATCGATTCCCTGAATGCATCGGTAGCGACCGGTATTCTTGCGTTTGAGATTGTTCGTCAGAGAGGATAGCAAAGAGCAGGAATCGGGATGTAACAGAAGGTATCGGAGGTGAAATGGTATGCAGTATGCAGATATGGAGGATGAAGCAATTGTTGCATGCTCTCAACAGGGAGATTCCCTTGCGACAGATTATTTGCTGCGCCAATATACAGCAGTGGTCAAGCAGGAAGTACGTACCCTGTATTTGATTGGAGCAGATTCCGAAGATTTAATACAGGAAGGTATGATTGCACTTTTTAAGGCCATTCATGATTATGATGCGAAGAAAGGCATGAGTTTTTCTTCTTTTGCCAGATTATGCATATCAAGGCAGGTTTATTCGAGCATTACTGCCATGACGAGAAAAAAACATGCTCCCTTGAATACCTATCTGTCGTTTCATTTACCGTCAACCGAGGATTCCAATGTAACATTGGGTGAAACGTTAAGAGCAACGGAATATGAAACGAATCCGGAAGAGATGCTTTTGATGGAGGAACGAATTGCCAATATAAAGACGCAATTTGTGCAGAAACTAAGTAAAATGGAACAACAGGTACTTCAGTATTATCTGGATGGAATGGGATATGTAGATATTGCCCGGAAACTGGGGAAAACGCCCAAATCAATTGATAATGCGATTCAACGAATCAGAGCAAAGTTAAGACAGAATTTAGAATAGCAATGATAAGGAGAGGAACAGACATGCAAAGAATGGACAGAAAATGGAAAAAGGCAATATCGTTATGGCTGGTGATACTGTTTTTATGCTCGGTTTGTACACAGCCGTTTGCCATACAAGGTCATGCGGCATCTGTGGAAACGGTAGATTTACGTTTTGTATTTACCAGCGATTTGCACGGACAACTATCCGCTTATGATTATCAGACCGGAAAGGCTTATCCGCGAGGAGGCTTATCGAAAGCGTATACTCTGATGAAAAAGGCAATAGCAGAAAAAGGAAAAGCAAATTGTCTGAAGTTTGATATCGGTGATGTTTTATATGATTATACCACGGAATTCATTATGTCGGATCAGGATGCAGTCCAGCCAATCTATCAGGCGATGAATGCCATCGGCTATGATGCCATTACCCTTGGTAATCATGATTTTGATTACGGTTATGATTACATTACCGGCCAGATGAAGAACTCATCACTGGCTTCTAAAGTAGTGTTGTCCAATGTCGTTGATTCTATGACAAAAAAACCGATTTACAATGAAACAATGATGTTTACGAAGCGTCTGAAAACGACCAGAGGAAGAACGGTATCTGTTAAAATAGGTGTAATCGGAGAAACGATACCAAATCTTTCTAATAAGACAGATGATTATACCGGCATCCTGGATGCACAGGATATGGTAAAGGACGCAGAAGAAAAATCAGCGGCTTTAAAAAGAGCAGGAGCGGATGTTGTTGTTGTATTGGCACATTCCGGTATTGGACCTGAGAAACCACAGGAATATTATAAAAATGTCTCCTATCGGCTGACTTCAGTCCCGGATGTCGATGTCGTATTGTGCGGTCATTCCCATACATCTTTCCCGTCGGATGAGCGCGCGAGCGCAGATTATTATCAGCTGAGTGGGGTAAATAAAAAGACCGGACTGGTCAATGGAAAATTGCTGGTTTCAGCGAAAGACCGTGGACAGGCAATTGGTGTGGCTGATATTACGTTATCGGTCAGTGCTTCCGGAAGTAAAAGCATCTATCGTCAATCCGGCGAAGTTCGTAATGTGAAGAAGACAACAGAGGAAAAGAAAAGAATTGCGAACTTTATGAAGGATTGGAAAAAGAAACTGACATCCGCCTGTGAAACACAATATGCAGCGATGGCAGAAGGGGAAGAAATGAACAATTTCTTCGGAATGATAGAAGACAATGCGATATCACAGTTGGTCAATGATGCCAAAATCGCTTATGCAAAACATTGGATTTATAATAACCGTAAGCAGGATATGGATATTCCGGTAGTTGGTGTTGCCCAGTATGCGAAGTATGGGGACAATTCTGTCAGAGATTTTTCTAATGTCCAGGGAGAAATAAACGGCGGCACGCTGTCGGATTTCCAGAACTACAATAACAATACTAATATTTATCAGGTGAAGGTAAAACAGCTTCGGGAGTGGATGGAATGGTCTGCGTCTGCTTATATGACAATAGAAGGCGACAGTACATGGACGGATCAGGATATGATTACAGTAATGGGAAGCAGTGATTTGGATCCGTTGTTGTATGAGAACTGGCTGGATGACTGGGGATGCTTTGCGATTTTTGATGGTGTGGAGTATACCATTGATCTTACGGTCAAGCCTCGTTATAACCGGACCGGTAATCAGGTGCGTGATACACATCGTATCAGGACACTTACGATTAACGGAACAGAATTACAGGATGAAGATACCCTTTTTCTTGTAACGAATCGTATTACAAAAGTATATGAGGCATTGCAGGGAATCGAAGAGCAGTCGATTAAAGGCGGACGCGTAAAATCGCAGGGGATTGTAGGAGATTACTTGAAATCTCTTTCGAAACAGGGTGGTATCGTTCCATATGAAGATCAAAACTGGCATTTCCTGACGCCGGCAGATTATTCCTTTATTTACAAAGCACCGAAAAAAGGAAGAAGTCAGGCACAGAAAAAAGAATGGTACGTATCCCTGCTTGACGAGATGGGCTCCTATGATTATTACAAGGCTCAAGTACCTGAGCATAAAGATACAACAGGTCCAAACATCGTATTAAGTTCTTCTAATACGGCGAAAACAAATCAGAAAATTGCGATTACGGTGCAGGCACATGATGAATCCGGTATCCGTTATTTGCGGTATTCCAATATCAAGGGACAGGCAGCTTTGGGAGCTGCGGTGACAAAAGGATATTTTGAAGTTTCCATGAATGGAACTTACTACGTTACTGCTGAGGATGGAGCCGGTAATATTACAACGAAAGCAATCGTGGTGGATAATATTGACCAGAATCTCCTGCAGGCTCCGAAATTGAAAACATATACGAACCGGAAAGGCTATATTACCGGACAGGCGGAACCATTGGCGACCGTTTATATTGAAACGGAAGATGGAAACTATGAAACAAAAGTAGATGCGGTCGGCAATTTTCAGCTTGCTCTGGATAATCCGGTGTCGGGTACGATGATTTCAGCTTATGTGCAGGATGCCAGAGGACGTGTCAGTGATGTTGTGACTGCCAAAGTAGAGCGTACCGGACCGAATCAGCCCCGTGTGAATGCATTGTCCAATACCGATGGTTCTATTACCGGTACGATACGGGATACAGACAGTATGATTTATGCCGTAGTCGGAAGTAAAGTCTATGTATCGGAGGATGGCGGTACAAAGGCATATAAGAATTCAGAAAAGTATAATGAAAAGAAAACGATTGTTCCAACAAAGATTACGCAGAAAGACGGAGAATATAAGATTACTGTTC
The DNA here is from genome assembly GCA_051878935.1 of Lachnospiraceae bacterium. Lineage (GTDB taxonomy): Bacteria > Bacillota > Clostridia > Lachnospirales > Lachnospiraceae > CANQDT01. Next base: position 19,351 of record JBJELB010000054.1, read on the forward strand.
CGGGCGTCAATGCCAATAAGAAAGTGTTGATTTATGGAATCGACCATTTAGGACGTACAAGCCGATCCATCTCGACCGTTGCATCGGAGGACGGACCGAATCCGCCAAGTATCTATACCGTTTTGAGTGGTTTGGATCATGTCCGCGGAAAAGTAACCTATCTGCCCGGTGCGAGCAGCTATGATGTAACGGTAAGTGTGGATGGTGTAGAATATACGGGAAAAACCGACTCAAAGGGATACTATGATATCCCGGTAGATCCTATGGTAGAGGATGAGCAGGTGAAAGTGTATCTGACAGATTTGAAGGAGGGACAGCAGCGCCGGAGTTATGTTGCTCAAATGGCAGTTCCTGATATGGCAACTTATATCGATGATAATCTGAATGATTTTGTAGAATTCGGTACGATTACCAATAAGGTTTCTACGATTGAAGGAACATCAGAGGTCCGGAAACGGGTATATTTATATTATGATGATGAGATTATTACACCGGATTTTGATAGTGAGGGTAATTTCACCATAGAAAGAGAATCTATGCTTGATCCGGAACAAAGTATCTGTATGTTATCTTTCAGTCTCCATGGAAAGGTGGAAAAAGGTTCCGTTATTTTCGTAGAGAAGGAAGTGCCGGCAAAACCACAGCTGCTGACAGAAGATTTTAGTAATGCACAATCCGAGATCCGCCTCGCTACTGATGAGCAGTGTGAAATGGTGGTAAAAGCAGAAGGTGTTTCTTACATTTCAGAAGCGTCTGAGTACAATGAAGAGGAGAACCGGTATGAATATGTCGTTTCCATCGGCAAACACCCTTCTTCCACAGAATTAAAAATATATGCTCGCAATGAGGTAGGAAATAGTAAAATACTGAAAGCCAGTGTAGCGTGGAGTGTACCGGATGCACCTAATGTACAGCCTCTTACAACAGCTTCTAAAGCTGTAAAGGGAAGTCTGTCACTACCGGAGGATATTGATATCTCATATGAAGACTTTGTTGTCTATGTAAAAATCAAACAGGATGTATATACAGCAGATATTACCGAAGATGGCACCTTTAAGGTCAAGATTCCAAAACAGAAAAAAGGAACGGTTGTGAAGGTCTATGCCGAGACGGCAGAAGGAAGCGGACTTACAACGAAACTAAAAGTAAAGAAAAAATAAAAAAGTTGCTGACCGAGCTGCACCCCACCCCCTGCGGCCGGTCGGGTACGTTGTTTTTCTCGCACCGTTTTCAGGCTTAAGAAAAGCAAAGCACTCCATCTCAATCACGTTTGATTACGCGCCTTGTAACACAACTCGTCAACCCGCAGTGTTTCATGTATCTTTTTGGGGGCGTTTGAAAACGTCGGTGCTTAGCTCCTGTTCTTTGGGAGCTTACGCACCGTTACGTTTGAAACCGTGCGAAAGCTTTCCCCCAAAAAGATACTGAAATCACTAGCGGTTGACTCAAACAAGTTAACGGCGCGTTTCGTGATTTCTATGGAGTGCCTGCTTTTCTAAAAGCCTGGGTGTCATCAAAAAACAACGTACCCGACCGGCCGCAGGGGTGGGGTGCAGCTCGGTTATGCAACTTTTTTAAAAATGTGCAAAAAAATAAAGCTGCTAACGGGAATCGAACCCGTGACCTCCGCACTACCAATGCGACGCTCTACCGACTGAGCCATAGCAGCTTGATTGTTGAAACAACCATTGCCATGTTACATGATAATTAAGATTATGTCAAGAAATTTTATAAAAAAATTGATTTTTTAGAAAATCTTTTGTAAAATGTAAGTGACGCGACTTTTGGAGCTTTGAAGATGAATGATTGATCGGGGAGGAACTATTTTGTGATGAAGGTTAAGAAGATGCTTGGTGCACTACTGGCACTGATTTGTATCACTTGTTTCTGTATGACTCCGGTAACGGTTCAGGCTTATAATGAGATTGTGGAGATTACAGAGGAAGATCAGGTAGTGGACAGCTATCGGGGGGTAGATGCACTATATCGTCCCAATGCATATGAGACGACGTTGCCGTATAATTGTGCCGGCTATGTCCGTAGTTTTTATCAGGAGATATATGGTGTTAATGTGACGAATTTGTTTTGCGGACAAACACCAAATGGTAACAAAGATGGACAGGCTGTCGGATTCGTGCGTGTAAAATCTCCGCAGGCAGGTGATATTTGTGGAGAAGTGAAACTGGCAAAAGGCACGAATCACTGGACTATCGTTCGAAAGGTACAGGGAGATACGATTGTTGTCATAGAACAGAATTATAAATGGACCGGTGCTGACGGTAAGATTTATTGTCAGGTGAATCGTCAGATTCCATATAAAGAGGCAGGAGATTACAGATTCTATCGTTTAGAATCGAAGACTGATGCGAATGAAATTTATGTGGAAGGAATCGTAACGCCGGAACAGGATAAGACAGCGAAATCAGAGAACAAAACAGAGATAAAGAAAGCTACAACAAAGGCAAGTACTGCAAAAGCGACCGAGAAGACAACGGAAAAGGCTACAACGAAAGCAAGCACTGCCAAAGCAACAGAGAAGACAACGGAAAAGGCTGCAACGAAAGCAAGTACTGCCAAGGCAACAGAGAAGACAACGGAAAAAGCTGCAACGAAAGCAAGTACTGCCAAGGCAACAGAGAAGACAACGGAAAAAGCTACAACGAAAGCAAGTACTGCCAAGGCAACAGAGAAAACAACGGAAAAGGCTGCGACGAAAGCAAGTACCGCCAAGGCAACAGAGAAGACAACGGAAAAGGCTGCGACGAAAGTAAGTACCGCAAAAGTGACAGCAAAACCTACAGCAAAGACGAGTGCTACAAAAGTGACAGCGAAACCTACAACAAAGGTGAGTATTGCGAAGCCAACCGAGAAGCCAACCGAGAAGGCGACAGTGGAGGCAGCTGCTAAAAAAGGAATTCAGTCAATTATTTCCAATATTTCAGAATTAGCCGTTCATCGCAAAGCGCAATTCCACTTACAAGTTACATACGAGCAATCCGGTAAGACTGTAAAAGATGTAACCTATCGTTCAGAGGACCCGACGATTGCAAAGGTCAATAAAGAAGGTATTGTAAGTGCGGTCAGTTCTGGCAAAACCAGAATCATCATGACTGTAGGAGATGCAGAAACTGCCTGTACGGTTACCGTTTATGAACGACCGCAGACAGCAGAGGTTGTAGAGATAACAGCAAAAGAGGGAAAAAGTTAACATTGACATACGAACAAATGTTCGATATAATAAAACCACTTCGCAGGAGGTGGTTTTATTGTCGTTTATAGAAAGAAATACAGTAAAGTACCCGGAACTGCCGGCAAGAGAACCGGGAGAGGATGAGCGCATTCCGGTATCGGTAGTGGCTACTTATAACCCCAATGGAGCGATACGTCCGGATTATGTCAGTGTGCAGGATTCCAGAGGAATGCTGCATGCGTACCGGGTATTGGAAAGGGTCTACAGTAAGGAAACTAATTACGCAGGTATGCATCAGTTTCGCTTTGGTATTCGTCTGGATACGGGTGGGCTCTGTGATTTGAAGGAATTGGTTTATGATATTGAACTGCATCGCTGGTGGATGAATCCGAAAGAATTATAAAAAAAATATCCCCTATTGATTTATACTATATCTTGTGTTAATATAGATGTAATTTGATTGATGTTTACTAGATATAGTGTAGGAAGAAAGTGTAATGGGAGGTTATCATATGAGCGTGGAAAACGTAGTAGTAGTAAAGAAAGATGGGACAAAAGAGCCTTTTAATGTACAAAAGGTAGTTGTTGCGATAAATAAATCTGCTTATCGTGCTTTGGCACCTTTTACGGACGAGGAGATTCAGGAGATTTGTAATTTTGTAGAGCAGCGTGCAATTGAGATGGATAAACCGGAGATTCAGATTGCAGAGATGCATAACATCGTAGAGGGAGCTCTTGAAAAGGTGAAACCGATTGTAGCGAAGAGCTACAAAGATTATCGCAATTATAAACAGGATTTTGTGCATATGCTTGACGAGGTATATAAGAAGAGCCAGGCAATTATGTACATTGGAGATAAGGAAAACAGTAATACGGACAGTGCTTTGGTTTCTACAAAGAGAAGCCTGATTTTTAATCAGCTTAATAAAGAGTTGTATAAGAAATTCTTCTTAACAACCGAAGAATTGCAGGCATGCCGTGATGGTTATATTTATGTCCATGACATGTCGGCCAGACGTGACACTATGAACTGCTGTTTGTTTGATGTCGCTACCGTTTTACAAGGTGGCTTTGAGATGGGCAATCTGTGGTATAACGAGCCTAAGACATTAGACGTTGCCTTTGATGTTATCGGTGATATTGTATTAAGTGCAGCCAGCCAGCAGTATGGTGGCTTTACGGTGCCAAGTGTTGATTTGATTTTAGAGCCGTATGCTGAGAAGAGTTATATCCGTTACATGGATAAATACCAGGGAATGGGTTTGTCTCCTGAAAAGGCTGAAGAAGTCACCATGGCTGACATAAAAAAGGACTTTGAACAGGGCTTCCAGGGATGGGAGTATAAGTTTAATACCGTGGCTTCCAGTCGTGGTGATTATCCGTTTATTACAGTGACAGCAGGAACCGGAACCGGACGTTTCGCGAAGATGGCAACGATTGCCATGCTGAATGTTCGTCGTGGTGGACAAGGTAAGAAAGGATTCAAGAAACCGGTTTTATTCCCTAAAATCGTATTCTTATATGATGAAGCTTTACATGGACCGGGTGGTCCTTTGGAGGATGTATTTGAGGCAGGAATTGATTGCTCCAGTAAGACAATGTATCCTGACTGGCTGAGCTTGACCGGTGAAGGTTATATTTCCAGTATGTATAAAAAATATGGTGCGATTATCAGTCCTATGGGTTGTCGCGCCTTCTTATCTCCTTGGTATGAGAGAGGAGGGGCACAGCCGGCAGACGAAGATGATAAACCGATTTTTGTAGGCCGTTTTAACATCGGAGCGGTTAGTCTGCATCTGCCGATGATTTATGCCAAGGCACAGCAGGAGAGCAGGGATTTCTATGAAGTATTGGATTATTATCTGGAATTAATCCGTAAGCTCCATTGCAGAACCTATGACTATCTGGGTGAGATGCGTGCTTCCACAAATCCGCTTGCGTATTGTGAAGGTGGATTTTATGGTGGTCATCTGGGCATTCACGATAAGATTAAACCATTATTAAAATCAGCTACGGCATCCTTTGGTATTACCGCATTTAATGAATTGCAGGAAATTCATAATAAGAAGTCTTTGGTAGAAGATGGCGAGTTTGCATTGGAAGTATTGCGCCATATTAATAAAAAGATTGATGAATTCAAAAAAGAAGATGGCCATTTGTATGCGATTTATGGAACACCGGCAGAGTCCCTGTGTGGTTTACAGGTTACACAGTTCAGAGCCAAATATGGTGTTGTGGAAGGTGTCAGTGACCGTCCATATGTATCGAACAGCTTCCATTGCCATGTGACCGAGGATATTTCACCAATTGAAAAACAGGATCTGGAAGGACGTTTCTGGGAACTGTGTAATGGTGGTAAGATTCAGTATGTAAAATATCCAATCAACTATAACCGTGAAGCAATTAAGACACTGGTACGCAGAGCGATGGCGAAGGGATATTATGAAGGTGTCAATCTGTCGCTTGCTTATTGCGATGATTGTGGCCATCAGGAGTTGGAGATGGATGTGTGTCCGAAATGTGGCAGCCGCAATCTGACGAAGATTGAGCGAATGAATGGTTATCTGAGTTATTCGCGGGTAAAGGGTGATACACGTTTGAATGATGCGAAGATGGCGGAGATTGCAGAGAGGAAGAGTATGTAATGAAGTACCATAATATAACAAAAGACGATATGCTAAATGGAAGTGGATTACGAGTTGTGTTATGGGTTTCCGGTTGTACTCATCATTGCCCGGAATGCCACAATCCGGTTACATGGGATCCGGAAGATGGCTTAGAGTTTGATGATGCTGCTAAGGCTGAGATTTTTCAACAGCTGGATCAGCCTTACATATCAGGTTTGACATTCAGTGGAGGAGACCCGTTACACCCAAACAACCGTGATGCTGTGTATGAATTGGCAAAAGAAGTAAAGGAACGTTATCCGGATAAAAATATCTGGCTTTATACCGGATTTGAATGGGATAAAATCCGCGATCTGCCTGTAATCCCGTATCTGGATATCCTGATTGATGGCAGGTTTGTGAAGGAATTGTATGATCCGAAACTGAACTGGGTTGGCAGTTCCAATCAAAAAATTATCGACGTTCCGATGACGTTAGAGTTAGGTCGTATTGTATTATACCAGTAAGAGGAAGAGAATATTATGAAGAGAATCGCACAATTTATGAAAGTAAGCTATGAACAATTTGAACAAGACTGGAAAGATACTTTTGGTGACACAGATTCCATTCAAAATATTTATGACCGGATATCGTTGCCGAAACGGGCTACAAAAGCATCGGCGGGTTATGATTTTTATGCACCCATGGATATCACACTGCAGCCGGGCGAGACGATAAAGATTCCTACCGGCATTCGTGTGAAGATGGAGGATAACTGGGTTCTGAAATGCTATCCACGAAGCGGATTGGGATTCAAATATCGTTTACAGATGAACAATACGGTTGGTATTATTGATGCAGATTATTATCATTCTGATAATGAGGGACATATCTTTGCCAAGATTACAAATGATACGAACGAAGAAAAGACGGTTTCAATCAAAGCAGGAACCGGATTCATGCAGGGAATCTTTGTAGAGTATGGAATCACAATAGACGATGATGCCAGTGAAGAACGTAATGGTGGGTTTGGAAGCACCACAAAATAGCAAGAATTTCTAAAGTTTTTTATGTATAAAGGATTGGCATAAGCATATAATTATAGTATAATTTCCTTATCATCCTGGAGTGTTCGATAGTTCTATTTATTTTGAACCTACATTTACGTTCATGGGATTCTTATATCTGTAAGTGGATGTCAGGCCTCCTTGGTAGTGGAAGGCAGAAGCTTGCGTGCGGTTACCCACCTAGCATTAGCTAGGCGTCAAAATAATAGACACCGGCACATCCGGGTGTTGTGAAGAAAAATAAGAGACATGTTGTATTAATGAAAAAATCGTTAATATACAGTCTCTTTTTTGTTATTAGAAGTGTTTCGATTTTAATTTACGACGTAACCGTCGTGCCTCCATTAAATAATTGTGGAAAATAAAGTGGTTAATCTCAGCACCGATAAACAGGCACATCATACAGAAATATAACCACAACATAATCAATACAACGGTAGATAAACTTCCATACATATATGAAAAGTTTGTAAAGGTATCAAAGAACATGGAAATCATGTAAGAAATGATAATCCAGGATGCGGTAGCAAAGATTGCACCGGGAAGCTCGCGTACCAGGTTGGATTGTCTGTTTGGTATAAAACAGTATAACATATCGAAGAAAAGTACCAGAATCACAATGATTAATAAGACACGTGCACTGATAATCAGGTTCATAATCGGAGTTAAAAATGGAAAATGTTGAATGACATATGCATAGATGTTATTACCGAATACCAATAATGTCAGGGTGGTTACCAAAACGATGCAAAATATCAGTGTATAAAACGTGGATATAATCCGGAAAATAAAATAATTTCTGGATTCATCAATATTGTAGACGGAATTAAAGCCTGTGGCAATCGACATCATACCTTTTGATGCTGCCCATAACGTGGATACAATCGTTACCGTAAATAATGTGGTAGATGCTTTGCCATATATTTCATTGATAATACTCGTCACGAATGACTGGAATTCAGGCGGAATAATACTGGATATCATATTAATGAGGTCATTGGCAGTAAAAGGTAAGTATTGTGACATAGTAAGCAATACCATGACCATTGGAAAAAAAGACAAAATTACAAAAAACGCAGCCTGAGCGGCGAATGCTGTCACATGATCAGAGGAGATTTTGTTAAATAATTTCATAAGAATATGGATGACTCGTTTTGTTTTTGCCATATGAAAACCTCCCATTTTTCCATGAGTTTTACATAGAGATAATATAACATAATTGTTTTCTGTTGACAATATCAAGGAAAATGATTAAAATGAATAAATATTGGAAAAGGCGATGAACATAGTAGTAGAATCTTAATCTTCTATCAGAGAGAATAGGTCGTTGGCTGAAAGCCTGTTTAAGTTCAGATTTTGATTCGAAATTCATATGGGAGCTGCACTTTTGAATGGGATGACTTAGTAGGAAGTGACGTGACTGCGCGTTAAGCAGATAGAGAGCAGATTAGATAGAGTGCTGATCTGAACTTGGGTGGTACCGCGAACATTCGTCCCTGGATTTAGGGGCGTTTTTTTATTACCAATTGATATTGTTGGATATGAAATTCTTTCGTTGCGCTCCGGCTGCGTTTGGCACCCGTGCACTCGGATATATAATTTTTTTGCACTGTTTTCAGATTCAAGAAAAACATCACACATCCCAGTTGCCATGTTTTATTGACGCGCCTCACAGGAACTCGGTAGCCTTAAGCATTTCATATATCTTTTTGAAGGCGTTTGAAACAGTCGGTACTTGGCGTCTGTTTTTCAAGACGCCTACGTACCGCTACGGCTTTCAACCGAGCGGGAGCGTCCTTCAAAAAGATATTGAAATTGCTAACGGCTACCTCAGACATCCTTTGCCGGCGCGTCTTCAAGGCAACTGATAAGTGTGTGTTTTTCTGAGAATCTGCGTGCCTGCAAAAATTATATACCCGAGTGCACGGGTGCCAAACGCAGCCGGAGCGCAGCGAGAGAATTTCAATAACAACAAGGAAGAAAATTTTTATAAAAGGAGTAATATTATGAAAGAGAAATTGCAGGAGATTCAGGCAAGAGCGAAACAGCAAATTGAAGCAGCAAATGATCTTACTAGTTTGAATGACATTAAAGTTGCATTTCTGGGTAAAAAAGGAGAACTTACCCAGGTATTAAAAGGTATGAAGGATGTGGCACCGGAGGATCGTCCTAAGGTAGGACAATTAGTCAATGATGCGCGTGCTGCAATTGAAGAGGCATTAGAGAGCGAGACAACCAAGATTAAGAGAAAGCTTCGTGAGGAGCAGATGCGTAATGAAGTCATCGATGTGACTCTTCCGGGAACAAAGACGCATGAAGGACATCGCCATCCAAATCAGATTGCATTAGAAGAACTGGAACGTGTTTTTATCGGTATGGGATACGAAGTAGTAGAAGGACCGGAAGTGGAATATGATAAATATAATTTTGAGATGTTGAATATTCCTGAGAATCATCCGGCGAAAGATGAACAGGATACCTTCTATATCACGAAGGATATCTTGTTGCGTACTCAGACATCACCGGTACAGGCTCGTGTCATGGAAACCGGAAAGATGCCGATCCGTATGATAGCACCGGGAAGAGTATTCCGTTCTGATGAAGTGGATGCGACTCATTCTCCGTCATTCCATCAGGTAGAGGGCTTGGTAATTGATAAGAATATCACATTCGCAGATCTAAAAGGAACGTTGGAACAGTTTGCGAAGGAATTCTTCGGACCGGATACAAAAGTGAAGTTCCGCCCACATCATTTCCCATTTACAGAACCAAGTGCGGAAGTAGATATCACCTGCTTCAAATGTGGCGGTAAGGGGTGCCGTATGTGTAAAGGAAGCGGTTGGATTGAGATTTTAGGATGTGGTATGGTTCATCCGAATGTTCTGACTGCTTGTGGAATTGACCCAAAAGAATATCAGGGCTTTGCGTTCGGTATCGGACTGGAGCGTGTCACTTTGTTAAAATATGAAATTGACGATATGCGTTTATTATATGAAAACGATATGCGTTTCTTAAAACAGTTCTAGAGGAGGGAAAGGAATGAATACACCAATATCTTGGATTAAAGCATATGTGCCGGACTTAGATGTTACGACACAGGAATATGTAGATGCAATGACATTATCCGGATCTCATGTAGAGTGTGCAGTAGACTTGGATAAAAATCTGGAAAAAATCGTAGTAGGACAGATTGAGAAGATTGAAAAACATCCGGATGCAGATAAATTGATTGTTTGCCAGGTAAACGTAGGACAGGAGGAACCGATTCAGATTGTGACCGGTGCCAGCAACGTATCAGAGGGAGATTTGGTTCCAACGGTATTAGACGGCGGACGTGTGGCAGGAGGTCATGACGGCGGACCACTTCCGGAGGAAGGAATTAAGATTAAAAAGGGAAAACTTCGCGGAGTGCCGTCTTTTGGTATGATGTGCTCCATTGAGGAACTGGGTTCTTCCAGAGAGATGTATCCGGAGGCACCGGAAGAAGGCATTTATTTATTTGATAAAGAGTCCGGCGTAAAACCGGGTGATGATGCGGTAGCTGCCTTGGGTTTGCGTGACAGTGTCGTTGAATTTGAGATTACCTCCAACCGTGTGGATTGTTTTAGTATGATCGGTATGGCACGAGAAGCAGCTGCAACCTTCCGAAAAGATTTTCATGCACCGGTCATTACAGAAACGGGAAATAGTGAAAATGTTGAGGACTACATTAAGGTCCGTGTAGAAGCGACAGACCTTTGCCCACGTTATACAGCGCGTGTGGTAAAAAATATCAAATTAGCTCCATCTCCAAAATGGATGCAAAGAAGACTGGCAGCTATGGGAATTCGTCCAATCAATAACATTGTCGATATCACGAATTATGTTATGGAAGAGTATGGACAACCAATGCATGCTTATGATCTGGATACAATTGCAGGCGGTCAGATTATTGTTCGCCGTGCAAAAGATGGGGATGAATTCGTAACATTGGATGGTCAGACACGTAAAGTAGATAGTGAGACTTTGATGATTTGTGATGCGGAAAAAGAAATCGGTCTGGCAGGTATCATGGGTGGTGAAAACTCTATGGTAACGGACGACATCAAAACGATGTTGTTTGAAGCAGCCTGCTTTGATGGAACCAATATCCGATTGGCATCGAAACGTGTCGGCCTTCGTACGGATGCTTCCGGTAAGTTTGAAAAAGGAATTGAGCCACAACGTGCCATTGAAGCGATGAATCGTGCCTGCCAATTAGTAGAAGAATTAGGTGCCGGTGAAGTTGTCGGCGGTGTTATTGATATTTGCGAACCGTTAAAACCACAGACCAGAATTCCATTTGAGCCGGAACGTATGAATGGACTGCTGGGTACTGATGTTTCCGTAGAAACTATGATGGAATATTTCAAACGTCTGGAAATTGAGTATGATGAGTCTGGCAATGAATTATTAATTCCTTGCTTCCGTCAGGACCTGGAGGGAATGGCAGATATTGCAGAGGAAGTTGCCCGCTTCTATGGATATGACAATATTCCTACGACATTGCCTCATGGGGAATCTACCATTGGTAAATTGTCTTTCAAAGCAAGAGTGGAAAGCATCGCCCGCGATGTTGCAGAGCAGAATGGTTTCTGCGGAGGTATGTGTTATTCGTTCGAGAGTCCAAAGGTGTTTGATAAATTATTGCTTCCTGAGGATGCACCGGAAAGAAACGCGATTGTGATTTCGAATCCGTTAGGAGAAGACTATTCCATTATGAGAACCCTTCCGCTGAATGGCATGCTGACATCTCTTGCAACCAATGCAAACCGAAGAAATAAAAATGCCCGTTTGTATGAACTGGCAAATGTATATCTTCCAAAAGCATTGCCTCTGACAGAATTACCGGAAGAAAAGATGGAGTTTGTTATGGGAATGTATGGAGAGGGCGATTTCTTCACTCTGAAGGGTGTGGTAGAAGAGCTTTTCCAAAAAGTTGGCATGGCAAAACAATCGGTATATGAGCCAACAAAAGAATATATATACCTGCATCCGGGCCGCCAGGCGCGTATCCTGTTAGATGGTGAGCCGGTTGGATATCTTGGACAGATTCATCCGGAAGTGGCTGAGAATTATGATATGAAAGAGACGGCCTATGTTGCAGTGATTCATATGCCGGTGTTAACGGAAAAAGCTACCTTTGAGCGCAAGTATGAAGGTGTGGCGAAGTATCCGGCTATCAACCGCGACTTGAGTCTTGTCATGAAGAAAGAAATTTTTGTAGGTCAGATAGAAGAAGTTCTGAAAAAACGTGGCGGCAAATTGCTGGAGAGTTGTCAGTTGTTTGATGTTTACGAAGGAGAGCGCGTGGAAGCCGGTTATAAGTCGGTGGCATATTCTCTGACATTCAGAGCAAAGGATCGCAACCTGGAAGCTTCTGAAGTAAACACGGTAGTAGATAAGATTTTAGCTGAACTGGAAAAATTGGATATTAAATTAAGGGCATAGTGGTAAACGAAGCATGAAAACATCTGATTTTTATTATGATTTACCGGAAGAACTGATTGCACAGGATCCGTTAGAGGATCGTTCCAGTTCCCGATTGCTGGTGTTGGATCGGAAAACGGGTGAAACGTCTCACCACGTTTTCCGTGATATCATTGATTATTTACAACCGGGCGATTGTCTGGTTATCAATGATACGAAAGTATTGCCGGCAAGGCTGATTGGTGAACGCGTGGGAACCGGTGCAAAAATCGAAGTTCTTCTATTAAAGAGAAAAGAAAACAATATATGGGAAACCTTAGTCAAGCCGGGGAAAAAGATGCGTGTAGGCGCTCAGGTTTCGTTTGGTGATGGATTATTAGTCGGAACAGTAGTTGATGTAGTAGAAGAAGGCAATCGCCTGATTCAATTCGAATATGAAGGAATCTTTGAAGAGGTCCTGGACCGGTTAGGTCAGATGCCGCTTCCACCTTATATTACCCATCAGCTGCAGGATAAAAACCGTTATCAGACAGTGTATGCAAAGCATACCGGATCGGCAGCGGCACCTACGGCGGGACTTCATTTTACAAAAGAGCTCTTAGACCGGATTGAACAAAAAGGGGTGAAAATCGCACATGTAACCCTTCATGTTGGTTTGGGAACGTTCCGCCCGGTAAAAGTAGAAGATGTGACCAATCATCATATGCATTCCGAATTCTATCGTATCGAGCAGGAAGATGCCGATATCATCAATGAAACGAAAAAACGTGGTGGGCGCATCATTTCCGTCGGAACGACCAGCACACGAACGTTAGAATCCGTTGCAGATGAAAATGGTTTTGTTCCTGCAGCGAGCGGATGGACCGATATTTTTATCTATCCGGGGTATCAATTCAAAGTGATTGATGCATTAATCACAAACTTCCATTTGCCTGAATCGACGTTGGTTATGTTGGTTTCGGCATTTGCCGGTAAAGAACATGTGATGGCAGCCTATGAGGAGGCGGTGAAAGAACGGTATCGTTTCTTCTCGTTTGGAGATGCTATGCTCATAAAGTAACTAAAAATATCCTGCAAGTATTCATTTGCGAAATCGTACGAAGTGCTTGAACTGTTTGTGCGATTTGAGTATAATGTAAGTGAAAGAATCATGAAAGGAGTGTTGGATATGTCTATTACAGCTACAGAGTTAAAACGGAATCTCGGAAAATATCTGTTGCTTTCTGCAACAGAAGATATTTTTATTACTCGTAATGGAAAAGTAGTCGCAAAACTATCAAATCCCAATCAAGATAGAGTAGATATGGCAAAATCCTTGTTTGGAATTCTTCCACAAGATATTACATTAGAGCAAGCAAGAAAGGAAAGACTTGACACAATATGAGAGTGTTGGTAGATACATGTGTTATTATAGATGCATTACAAAATCGCGCACCGTTTTGCGAAGAAGCTCAACAGATATTTGTTCTTATAGCGAATAAGCAGGTTGCCGGATATATTTCAGCAAAATCTGTAACAGATATATACTATCTTACACATCGCGCGATGCATAGCGATTGTGAAACACGAAGAATACTCAATACATTATTTGCCTTGTTTGATATTTTGGATACTACAAGTCTTGATTGTAGAAAGGCGCTCTCTTCCGAAATTACTGATTATGAAGATGCAGTTATGTGTGAGACAGCATATCGTTCAGATATTGATTGCATCGTGACAAGAAATCAAAGAGACTATACAAAAGCAGAAGTAAAAGTTTATACCCCTAAAGAGTTCTTACAGCATATGGAATTTTGTGAATAAAAATATCCCACTGTTTTTCCTGGTGTCCTGTTACAGGCATCCCACCAGAAAATACGGTGGGATTTTCTTTTTATAGAAAAAGGTGTTGCAATTCCCTCTTGTGTGGTTTACAATATAAAAAAAGTGGGGTGAAGTGGGGCAAAGTGTGTCGATTTGGAACAAACAATGACCCATTCCCATGAAAACAGCAGGAGGACGCATTGGATGTTTATTGGCGAGTTCAATCACACAATTGATGCCAAGGGTCGTGTTACGATTCCATCGAAGTACCGCGAAGAATTAAGCGGTTTACTTGTTGTGCAGCAAAATGTAGATGGCAACTTAGCTGTATATACAGAAGAAGCGTGGAATGCTTATGTAGAGAAAATTAAGCAATTACCAAATGCAAAACAGAACACAAGATGGTTAAAACGATTCTTGTACAGCAGAGCAGACGCGGCAGAGCTGGACAAGCAGGGACGGGTAAACCTGTCAGCACGCGCCATTGAATATGCCGGACTTGAGAAAGACGTCGTAATCGTAGGTAACGGTGATACCTTGGAAATCTGGAGCGCGGAAGCTTGGAATGCTGCAAGTGAGAAATTTGATCCGGAAGTCCTGTTACAAGAGATGGAAGAGTTGGGAGATCTGTTTTAGGAGGTCATGATGGAATTTGTACATAAATCCGTACTGTTAGATGAAGTCATAGACAATCTGAAGATCAAACCGGATGGCATCTATGTCGATGGTACTCTTGGCGGAGCGGGACATGCAAGTGTCGTATGTTCAAAGCTGAATGAGAATGGAAGATTGATTGGAATCGATCAGGATGATGCGGCGATTACCGCAGCGAGTGAGCGGTTGGCACCGTTTGGTGAGCGTGCCACGATTGTGAGAAGCAATTATGCTGCGATGAAAGAGGTAATCAACAGCCTTGGTATCGACAGTGTCGATGGCATCCTGCTCGATTTGGGAGTTTCTTCTTACCAGCTGGATACGGTAGAGAGAGGCTTCACGTATCGGGAAGATACGAAACTTGACATGCGAATGGATCGCCGTCAGACGAGAACAGCAGAAGACATTGTGAATGATTACAGTGAGACGGAGCTGTTTCGCATGATCCGTGACTATGGAGAAGACAGATTTGCAAAGAACATTGCAAAGCATATCTGCATAGCCAGACAAAAACGCAGAATTGAGACAACAGGCCAGTTAGTAGAGGTCATAAAAAATGCAATACCAATGAAAATCCGGGCGACAGGAGGTCATCCTGCCAAGAAAACATTTCAGGCGATTCGCATTGAACTGAATCATGAGCTTGATGTGTTGCGGGATAGTCTGGATGATATGATTTCATTGTTACATCCGGGAGGAAGATTGTGCATCATTACGTTTCATTCCTTAGAGGACCGAATCGTAAAAAACAGCTTCCGCAAAGCAGAAAATCCATGCACATGTCCGCCGGAATTTCCGGTTTGCGTATGTGGAAAACATTCCATGGGACATGTTGTAACGAGAAAACCGATTGTACCATCGGAAGAAGAACTGGAAGACAATCCGAGAGCAAAGAGCTCAAAGCTTCGTGTGTTTGAACGCGATGAATAAAGTTAGGAGAATGAAAATGGCTACTTATTCAAATCATACTTATGTACATGGCAGTACAGCAAGACAGATGGAAGCGGAACAGAAGCGCAGTACAGTAAAAGCGCAGGCGAAAAGAAACCGTGAACGCGCAGTTTCTATTAATATCGTTGACAGTATTTTTATCGTAGCAGCTTTGGCTTGCGTCTTATTTGCCTGTTTATTCTATTTATCGGCGCAGTCTAAGATGAACGCCTGCATGAATAGCGTGCAGAGTAAAGAAAAGACATTACAGAAATTAGTAGATGAAAACAATTCCACTGTGGAACGTTTAAACAGTTCTTTGGATGTAGAAGCGATTTATGAAAAAGCAACGAAAGAGTTAGGTATGAAATACGCATCTTCGGATCAGGTAGTATATTATAAGAGTACCAGTCCGGATTATGTAGTTCAGTACAAGAACATTCCTGACGGGGAATAATCATTTGGAGAAAAAGAATGGCAAAAAAATTAAGATTTGTACGATACATGCAGCATAAACTGATGTTTGTATTGGGTTTGTTAGCGTTAGCGTATGCATTTGTTTGCTTTCAATTAGTCAAGATAAATGTAAAAGACGGGAAGACCTACGAAAAGCAAGTCTTGAGCCAACAACGATATGATAGCACGGTATTACCTTTCCAGCGTGGAGAGATTAAAGATCGCAAAGGTACTGTGTTGGCGGCAAGCGTCAAAGTATATAACTTTATCCTGGAGCCGAAAAATGTCATTGAAGCAGATCAGTATAAGGACGAAGCACGAAAGGGAGAAACGAAACGGGCAACGATAGATGCGATCGTACACTGTTTTGGTGATTTGGGAATAACCAGTGAAGAGTTAGATGAGATCATTACAAACAATCCTGATTCTTATTATGAAAAGATTGGAAAGCTGCGTAAGCTGACTTATGAACAACGGAAAGAATTTGAAGACTATTTAAAGACTGAAATTGTAAAAACCAATGACGAAGGAAAACAGTATAAGACAACCATTGGTGCGTCGGTTGCAGGTTATGTTTTTGAAGAAGAATATAAGAGAAGTTATCCGAATGGCACATCTGCGTGCCATATTTTAGGTTATACGTCTAGTGGTAATGTTGGAAACTGGGGAATCGAACAGGCTTATAATTCCTACCTGAATGGAACGAACGGACGGGAATACGGATATCTGACAGAGGGACAGGAAGTAGAGCGGACAGTTAAACCGGCTGTGAACGGCAATTCCATTATTTCTACGATTGATTTGAATATTCAGGGGATTGCAGAGAAGCATATTAAGAAGTTCATGAAAGAGGTTGGTGCTTCCAATGTTTCCTGCCTGATTATGGATCCAAACAATGGGGAAGTGCTGACCATGGCGAATTCCAATACGTATGACCCGAATAACCCGCAGGATGAAAAACCATTGAATAAATGGTATTCCAAAAAAGAATTAAAGCGGATGGGCAATGAAAAGAAGCTTGAGGCTTATAATAAAGTGTGGAAGAACTTTATTGTTACGAACACGTATGAGCCGGGTTCCACATTCAAACCATTTACGGTTGCAGCAGGGTTGGAGGAACACATTTTAAAAGGTAATGAGACCTATTTTTGTGATGGTTATCAGCAATATGCCGGGTATCGGATTCGTTGTAATAATGTTGACGGTCATGGCAGCATCACACTGAGTCAGGCAATCGAATTATCTTGTAATGATGCTCTGATGCAGATTAATGCAAACCTTGGTGCAGAGGTCTTCTCGAAATACCAGAAGATATTCGGCTTTGGAAACAGAACAGGAATTGATCTTCCGGGAGAAGAGGATACTTCGTCCCTGATTTACGGCAAAGAAGAATTATCACCAATCAATCTGGCAACAAACTCGTTTGGACAGTCTTTTAACTGCTCCATGCTCCAGCTTGGTTCCGCGTTTTGTTCTCTGATTAACGGAGGCAATTATTATAAACCACATATCGTAAAACAGATTGTGGATGAAAACGGTTCGGTCGTTAAAAATTATGATAAGGTACTGGTTCGCAAGACGGTTTCTGAAGAAACCTCCAAAGTACTGCGTAGCTACCTGTATCGTACCGTACAGGGCGGTACCGGAAAAAGTGCTTATATCGAGGGTTATTCCATCGGTGGAAAAACCGGTACTGCGGAGAAAGTACCGCGTAACAATGGAAAATATCTGGTATCCTTTGTCGGATTTGCTCCGGTAGAGAATCCGCAGTTCCTGATCTATGTAACCATTGATGAATTGAATCAGGATCCGCAATCGCAAAGCAGATTTGCTGTGGAATTGACCCGTGATATTATGGAAGAACTGGTTGTCTATATGAATGTTCCGCAAGAGACGAAAAAGACATCGAAACTGATCAACAGTTGGGCAGATCAGAAACTTGCACAGGCAGAAAGAGAAGCCAAGGAATAATACGGTTATCCCAATCATAGATTTACATTAATGATAGAATAAAGGGAAACCTGTATGTATCATAGTGAACGTTATGTTCGCAAAAAAATAGCGCTGATTATGGGTGTTGTATTATTAGGATTTGTTATTCTGTGTGGACGCTTAGTATATCTTATGGTATTTTGTTCTGCGTATTACCAGAAACAGGCCTTGGATTTACATCAGAGAGAGCGTTCCATCAAAGCAGCAAGAGGAAAGATTTATGACAGAAATGGTGTGGAACTGGCTACAAACAAGCCGGTGTGCACCATTTCTGTTATTCATAGTCAGATAAAAGAGGCGGAGCGGGTTATCGAGGTTCTTTCCGGGGAACTGGAGATGGACGAGAAAGAGGTTCGCAAAAAAGTGGAGAAGATTTCTTCCCGGGAGAAGATTAAGAGTAATGTGGACCGGGAGGTCGGTGAGAAAATCAGGGACTTTCAGTTGGCAGGTGTTATGATTGACGAGGATTATAAGCGGTATTATCCTTATGATGATTTATGCTCGAAGGTTTTGGGATTTACAGGCAGCGATAATCAGGGAATTGTTGGTCTGGAAGTAACCTATGATAAGTATCTTCAGGGAAAAAATGGAAGCATTTTGACGCTGACAGATGCGCGTGGAGTTGAGATTCCGAATGCAGGCGAGGATAGGGCTGAACCGGTACCGGGGAAAGCATTACATACCTCCCTGGATTTTAATATACAAAAATATGCGGAACAGGCATGTAAAAAAGTAAAGAAAAAGAAAAATGCCAAGAGTGTTTCTATGGTCATTATGAATCCGCAAAACGGTGAGATTTATGCAATGGTCAATATTCCGGAGTATCATTTAAATGATCCATTTACACTCAATATCAATCAAACTGTCGCAGAGAACAAACTGTGGGATGAATTGAATAAAATGTGGAGGAATGATTGTATTCACGATACGTATGAGCCTGGCTCTACCTTTAAGATTGTCACGGCAACGGCTGCCCTGGAAGAAAAAGTGGTGTCGGTCAATGACTATTTTTCGTGTCCTGGTTTCCGTATTGTAGAAGACCGCCGCATTCGCTGTCATAAAGCAGGAGGGCATGGTCAGGAAACATTTCGTGAGGGTATTATGAACTCCTGTAATCCGGTCTTTATGGATGTTGGCGCCCGGGTTGGCGCGAAAAACATGTATAAATATTACCGCAGACTTGGTTTGTTTGAAAAAACGGGGATTGATCTACCGGGAGAAGCGAATTCCATTATGCATAAGCTGTCGAATGTGAAAGCGGTGGAATTAGCTACCATGTCATTTGGACAGTCGTTTCAAATCACACCGATGCAGCTGCTGCGTGCTGCAAGTGCTGTTATCAACGGTGGGAATTTGATTACTCCGCATTTTGGTGTTAAAATAGGCGAACGAAAGCTGCAGTATCCAGTGAAAAGCGGTGCAGTATCAAAGGAAACTTCTGATTTGATGTGTTCCCTTCTGGAGGATGTCGTTCGCGAAGGAAGTGGGAATAAGGGCAGCGTGGAAGGCTATCGAATCGGTGGTAAGACTGCGACGAGTGAAAAACTACCGAGAGGAACCGGGAAATATATTTCCTCCTTTTTGGGATTTGCTCCGGCAGATCATCCATTGGTGATAGGTCTTATCATGATTGAAGACCCGGAAGGAATCTATTATGGAGGAACGATTGCAGCACCGGTTATGTCAGAAATGTTTGAGAACATTTTGCCGTATCTGGGTATCCCCAAATCATACAGCAGCCAAAAGGATAAGTAAATTGAAGAGAAAATACGAGGTGTGAAAATGAGTTACAGTACATTATTACCTATTTTAATTGCATTTATTATCAGTGCACTTTCGGGTCTGATTATGATTCCGTTTTTAAAAAAGTTAAAGTTTGGTCAGTTTGTCCGGGATGATGGACCGGAATCTCATTTGAAAAAATCGGGTACTCCAACGATGGGTGGTTTGATTATCCTGACCAGCATCGTGATTACGTCTCTTTTTTATATTCGCAGTTATCCTCAGATCATACCGATTCTGTTCGTGACATTGGGATTCGGTCTGATTGGTTTTTTGGATGATTATATCAAAATCGTTATGAAACGTTCCCTGGGATTAACATCACTACAGAAAATGATTGGTCAGTTTGTGGTAGCTCTGGTGTTTGGTATTTACATGATGCAGCAGGAAGAAGTAGGGTTAGGAATGGTGATTCCGTTTAGTCATGGCAAGGAACTTCAGCTTGGTATCTTCTTTTTACCGGTTCTGATCTTCGTTGTGTTAGGTACGGTGAATGGAGCGAATTTTACCGATGGACTTGACGGTCTGGCATCCAGTGTTACCATGCTGATTGCAGTCTTTTTCTCAGTTGTTGCGATAGGAACGAAGGCAGGCATTGCGCCGATTACATGCGCAGTCGTTGGTGCTTTATTAGGATTTCTGGTATACAATGTTTATCCGGCGCGCGTGTTTATGGGTGATACCGGTTCACTCGCATTAGGAGGATTCGTGGCTTCCACTGCGTATATGCTTCAGATGCCATTGTTTATTATTATTGTTGCATTTATCTATTTACTGGAAGTGGTATCTGTTATCATCCAGGTGGCTTACTTTAAGAAAACAGGAAAACGTATCTTTAAGATGGCACCGATTCATCATCATTTTGAATTGTGTGGATGGCCGGAGACAAAAGTCGTTGCAATCTTTTCCATTGTCACGGCGTTGTTGTGTTTGATTGGTTTGTTGGCGTACTAAGGGGAGACAGACATGAAAGAAAAGAAAGTATTGGTTGCAGGAACCGGAATGAGTGGAATAGGAGCCTGTCAGTTATTGTATCGTGCAGGAGTTCCACAGATTCTTTTATATGATGGAAATACAAAGCGTAAAACAGAAGATATTATGGCGAGTCTGCCGCAGGAATGTCATCCTCAGATTATACTGGGTGAGCTGACGGAAGCAGATGTAGCAGATGTAGATTATATGGTGATTAGTCCGGGTATCTCGATTCACGCACCGTTTACGGAAGTATGCCGTAAGAAGCAGATTCCGATTATCAGTGAAATTGAACTGGCATACCGTTTTGCAAAGGGACGTGTAATCGGTATTACGGGTACCAACGGTAAGACAACGACGACAGCGTTAACCGGACAAATCTTAAAGGACTATTTTTCCAGTTCTTTTACAGTAGGAAATATAGGAATCCCATACACGAGTGTGGCGATGGATACAACAGAAGAAACGGTTACGGTAGCGGAGATTAGTAGTTTTCAGTTGGAAGCAGTGGATACTTTTCATCCGGTTGCCAGTGCAGTGCTCAATATTACACCGGATCATCTGGATCGGCATAAAACGATGGAGTGTTATGCAGAGACGAAATATTCCATTACGAAAAGACAGACACCGGATGAAATCTGTGTCTTGAATTATGAAGATGAATGGACAGCCCGTATGGTGGATTCGATACCGTGCACGCCATTTTATTTCAGTAGTGAAAGACTGTTAGAGGATGGCATCTGTCTGGAGAAGGATGCGATTGTATTACGCAATCATGGAGTTTCCAAACATGTTTGTGATATTGATGAGCTGCAATTGCTGGGAAAACATAATTATGAGAATATCATGGCAGCTATGGCTCTTTGTCTGGCAGTCGGTGTTCCATTAGAGCAGATTGTAGCGACAACAAAAGCGTTTCAAGGTGTGGCACACCGGATTGAATATGTAAAAACAGTTGCAGGAGTACGTTACTATAACGATTCTAAAGGAACCAATCCTGATGCGGCCATAAAAGGTATTCAGGCAATGAATCGTCCAACGTATCTGATTGGCGGTGGATATGATAAGGGCGTTTCTTTTGATGAGTGGATACAGAGCTTTGATGGAAAAGTCCGTAAGCTGGTACTGATCGGACAGACAGCACAGATGATTGCAGATACAGCCAAGCGTCTGGGATTTCATGATTACGTTATCAAGGATACGTTTGAGGAAGCCTGTGAATATTGTGCAGAGCATGCAAAGGACGGAGATGCTGTCTTGTTATCTCCGGCATGTGCCAGTTGGGGAATGTTTGATAATTATGAACAAAGAGGAGATATGTTCAAAGAGTTTGTGTATAACCTGAAGGAGTGAAACTGATTGGCAAAGAAAAAGAAATTTGATATAAAAGAATATCTGTATAAAGGCAAATATTTTGATTACAGTCTGCTCCTGGTGGTTATCATCCTGGTAGTATTTGGACTTGTCATGGTATACAGCAGCAGCTCTTATAAGAGTCAGGCGGATTATGGTACATCGACACACTGGCTGATGCGCCAGGGCTTATCTGCTTTGCTGGGCTTTATGGTCATGTATCTGGTATCCATGATTGAATATCATAAGTGGCGAAGATATGTGGTGATTCTCTACTTTATCATGGTTGGCCTGCAGTTGTATGTAAATCTGTTTGGCGCGGAAGTCAATGGTTCCAAGAGATGGATTATGATGGGGCCGTTGTCTGTTCAGCCATCGGAGATAGCCAAGTTTCTCATCATTATTATCTGGGCTCATGTACTGACGAAATACCACGCCCGGATGGATCGCCGCTATCGGGAAATCTTCAAGCTGATCGTACCGGTATGTGGTCCGATTCTGATTTTGGTCGTAATAGAAAATCTGAGTACTACGCTGGTACTGGCAGCGATTGTTGTAGTTATGCTGTTCGTCAGCATTAAGGATTATAAAATCTTTTTCGGTATCGGGCTCTTGGGCGTACTGGGTGTTATCGTTGCCGTGATTGCGGAACCATACCGGTTAGAGAGGTTTCGTGTTCTGATTGATCCGTCCTCGACGCCGAGCGGCTATCAGACTTTGCAGGCTCTGTATGCGATCGGTTCCGGTGGATTTTTTGGAAAAGGACTGGGACAGAGCATGCAGAAGATGGGCTTTATTCCGGAGTCCTATAATGATATGATTTTTTCGGTTGTATGTGAAGAGTTGGGCTTGTTTGGTGCGTTATGCATTGTAGCCCTGATTCTGTTCCTGCTCTATCGATGTGTTGTGATTTCTCTTCATGCACCGGACTTGTTTGGTTCTCTTCTGGTAGTAGGTGTTATGGCGCACATTGGTATCCAGGTGCTGATTAATATGCTAGTAGTAACGAATTCTATCCCGCCTACCGGGGTACCATTACCTTTTATCAGTTATGGTGGTACTTCCATTATGTTTTTACTTGGTGAGATTGGATTGGTTTTGTCCGTATCCCGACACATCCGAATAAAAAGAGATGAATAATACAGGCACCCACGCGTCTGCTTTGCATATAGTATAATATGTAGAAGTGGATATAAGGTGGGCTGCGTGTGAAAAAAATCATAATCAATGGTGGTATTCCACTGCATGGAAAGGTGACAGTGGAAGGCTCTAAGAATTCAGCACTTCCTATCCTGGCTGCAACTGTATTGTGCCGGGATATTTGTGTCATACAAAACTGCCCGGATATTTCAGATGTTTATTATGTCATAGAATCTCTGCGTCATTTGGGATGCAGGGTAACATGGGAAAATCATACAGTACTTGTAGATGCCAGAGACTGCTGTTGTGACACGGTGCCATCCGAGATGACAACCCAGTTAAGAGCGTCTGTGTTGTTTATGGGAGCTCTGTTAGGGCGGAACCGACACGCTGTCATCGGAATGCCGGGAGGGTGTAAGATTGGCAGTCGGCCGATAGATTTGCATCTGAACGGTTTTCGGGAACTGGGTGTGATAGTGGAAGAAGAGAATGGGCAATACCTTTGTGATGGCAGGCAAATGCATGGAACGACTGTGCGGCTTACCTATCCCAGTGTTGGAGCAACAGAAAACCTATTGTTAGCTTCTGTGTTAACGGATGGTGTTACCTGTATTGAAAACGCGGCCAGAGAACCGGAAATCGGAGATTTGATACTTTTTTTGAACCGGATGGGTGCCGAGATACAAGGACAAGGTACCGATGTCCTGACAATCCGGGGTGTGGCGGCTTTGCATGGAACTGTTTACCGTCTGCCATATGACAGAATCGTTGCGGCAACTTATGCGCTGGCTTCCACGATTACCGGAGGCGATATTGTTCTGGAAGGTATTGATGATACGGGCCGCATTGAAAATATACTGCCGGTTATCGGCAGATATGGAACCGGAATAGAACGGTTAAAAAGTGGTCTGCGCTTTCATACTGAGGTGAGACCGCAGGCACAGCCGGTGACGACAGATCCGTATCCGGGAATACCGACGGATATACAGTCTATGCTGCTTGCTGTTTCCGGTATTGCGGATGGCAGGAGTCAGATCATTGAGCATGTATTTGAGGCGCGTTATCAGGTTGTTCCGGAACTAGTGCGGATGGGAGCCGTGATTCTGGTATCCAATCAAAGAGCGGTTGTATTAGGCGTGGATACTTTATATGGCACAGAAGTATATGCTACCGATTTGCGCGCCGGTGCAGCTCTGGTTCTGGCAGGACTGGCGGCACAGGGGCAAACGGTCATCCATAATGTATCCTATATAGAAAGAGGATATGAGCAGTTGGTAGAAAATCTGAATCAGTTAGGTGGATTGGTTCGATATAGTGATTAGGTGAAAAGATGAAAGAAAAAGACGAAAAACAACCAAAACAGAATAATGTGATACCATTTAAAAAGAAACGGAACATCAGGCAAATAATTGGTCTGGGCTGTATGCTTGTGGTACTGATATGCGGTATTCTGCTGGTGACACTTTTTCCGGTCGAACGTATCCGGGTGAAAGGAAACCGCCACTATACGTCAGAACAGATTGAGAAAAGTGTTCGGAAGGACTGGTATGTTGACAATACCCTGTTGATGGTACTTCGTAACAGGATATTGCCACAGAAAAGTTATCCGTTTATTGAGCATATCAAAATCAGCTTAAAGGACAGAAATACCCTGCTTGTTACAGTAGAAGAAAAGGAACTGGCCGGCTATGTAGCGCTGACGGATGGGTATGTATATATTGATACAAACGGAGTAGCTGTTGAGAAATCGAACCGGTGCTTAAACGATGTTCCTTCTGTGGAAGGCATTACGTTTAAAACCTTTTCCATGAAGGAAAAACTGCCCGTGAAGCAGGAACGTCAATTTAGTATTGTTTTAAGAATCCTGACGGCCATAACGGAAACCGGTATGCCGATTGACCGTGTGATGATAGAAGAAGATAAGCAAATCGTGCTCTATTCAGAAAATATCCGAATTCAGTTGGGAACCAGTCTTAATCTGGATATGAAGCTTGCCAATCTTCCGGCAATTCTCGAAGGAGCAGAAGGATTAAGCGGTACCATGTATATGGAATCTTATTCCGAGGAAAACCGGATTGTCTCCTTTCAGAAAACGAAAAAGGCAGTAAAAACTACTTGATTATTTCCAGGAAAGACATTATTATAGTACGTAGGACAAAGTATGTGAAGATAAAAGGAGGATGTACCCTTGCTTGAAATAAAGTCAAATGTTGAAAGAATGCCGGCACGTATTCTGGTTATTGGTGTTGGCGGTGCTGGTAATAACGCAGTAAATCGAATGATTGATGAGAGTGTGGAAGGTGTAGAATTAATCGGTGTGAATACCGATAAGCAGGCACTTTCTATGTGTAAAGCTCCTACCAAGATTCAGATTGGTGAGAAGTTGACAAAGGGTCTCGGTGCCGGTGCAAAACCTGAGGTTGGTGCCAGTGCGGTAGAAGAGAACCGTGAAGAATTATTAGAAGTGATCAAGGATGCTGATATGGTATTCGTTACCTGTGGTATGGGTGGCGGAACCGGTACAGGTGCAGCTCCTATTATCGCTGAGATGGCAAAGAGCCAGGGTATTTTAACAGTTGGTGTTGTGACCAAGCCTTTTATGTTTGAAGGTAAACCACGTATGAACAATGCTCAGAGTGGTATTGAGAAGTTAAAAGAAAACGTAGATACTCTGATTGTGATTCCAAATGATAAATTATTACAGATTTGCGATAAGAAGACATCGATTCCGGATGCTCTAAAGAAAGCGGATGAAGTGTTGCAGCAGGGTGTTCAGGGCGTAACAGACCTGATTTACCGTCCGGGTCTTATCAACCTTGACTTTGCAGATATCCAGACAGTTATGCGCGATAAGGGTGTTGCCCATGTCGGTATTGGTGTTGGTAATGGCGAAGATAAGGCAATCAATGCGATTAAGAATGCGATGGAAAGCCCATTGTTAGAGACGACCGTATCAGGGGCATCGGATATCATCGTTAACATTTCCGGTAATATCGGTATTCAGGAAGTTCAGGAAGCAATTACCTATTTGAATGACATTGCAGGTGATAATGTCAATGTTATCTGGGGTACTGTGGATGGAGATTCTTCTGATGAAGTTAGTATTACCATTATTGCTACCGGTATTCATAGTGGAAGACCGAGCCGTGTGCAGTCTGCGATTAATACGATTAACGCGGGTGTCTATACACAGTCTCAGCAGCCACAGACGAAACCGGAGAGTAGCGTGTTGGGACAGGCTCCTGTGACACCGCCACCGGCTCCGGCGCCAAAACAGGCGGGTTCTAGTGATAAGATTGTCATTCCGGACTTTTTGAAGAGAAGATAGCTTAACAGAATATAAGAATTAAAGAGAAACATGTCGAACATTTGAGGAGGATTCCTCTCAGCTTCGACATGTTTTTTTTGTGCAATCAGGTATAGTACCAGAGAAGTCACCAAAAGCAGGAGGCTAATATTTGGTATCTACTTATGAAGCGGTTGTCAGAGTTGGAAAACGTAGGATCGCGGCCAATGCATTTTATGATACGGGAAATTATCTTCGCGACCCACTCAGCCATCTTCCGGTTGTCATAGGGGAACGGGAAGTGTTTGAAGCATTGGTGCCTGTGGATTACGTAAGTGCGATGGCTCAATTCTATCGGACAAAACAAAAGAATTACAGAAATATGCTGGAAAAAAGGCTGTTTCGGCTGCGTTATATTCCCTATCGGACCATTGGACAGATGAGTGGCGTTCTGGTCGGTATCTTATGTGATGAGATGCTGTTATGGTCTGACGGAAAAGTGCAGCAGTGCGGCAAATTTGTATTGGCGTGTGTAGAGGGAGAACTGGTTGCAGATCGTGAATACCAATTAATTTTACAAAGAGACATGATAAAACAGGAGGGATCATGATGGTGTTGAGAATGGAAGAAGGAATTCACCGGATTTTATACAAAAGCAGGCAGGAAGTATTTTATATTGGTGGGAGTGATGTATTGCCCGAACCGTTGGATGCAGAAGCAGAGCAGGACGTCTTGGAAAAACTGGGAGGGGAAGAGGACGAAAAGCTGCGTTCGCTGTTGATTGAACATAATCTGCGGCTGGTAGTCTACATAGCAAAGAAATTTGATAATACCGGCGTCGGTGCAGAAGACTTAATATCCATAGGGACGATTGGATTAATAAAAGCGGTGAACACCTATAATTTAAAGAAAAATATAAAGCTGGCAACCTACGCATCCAGATGTATTGAAAATGAAATACTGATGTATCTGAGAAGGAATAATAAGACGCGATATGAAGTGTCCATCGATGAACCGTTAAACGTGGACTGGGATGGAAATGAATTGCTTCTCTCTGATATCCTGGGAACGGATGAGGATGCGATATCCAAAGATCTGGAGGATGAAGTGGATAAGGCCTTATTATATCAGGCATTGGAGGTCTTAAATGAGCGGGAAAGAACGATTATCGAACTCCGTTACGGCATTAAGACGCAGGATGGCGAAGAAATGACACAGAAAGAAGTAGCGGATATCATGGGAATCTCGCAATCCTATATATCCCGGCTTGAGAAAAAAATAATTGGGCGCCTTAAAAGAGAGATCCAGAAACAAGATTATTAGTGTACATTTTTAAAGCCGCCGGACCTTGGATTCTGCCGGTCTGCGCGCCGGTGGGGCTGTCTGTTGTGATTTTTCGCTGACACCCAGGTTTTTAGAAAGACACGCGCTCCGTTTCTATCACGAAACGCGCCGATAACTTGTTTGAGGCAACTGTCAGTGATTTCATCATCTTTTTCAGGCATGCTTTCGCGCGGTTTCCAATCGACGGGAATTGCCCGCATGAAAATCCCTTCGGGATGGCGGGCAAGTAGGCAATCACTTGCGTTGCAAGTGGTTACCAAAAACGGCCTGAAAAAGATGTATGAAACACTTCGGTTGCCGAGTTGTGTTATAAGGCGCGTAATCAAACGTGATAGAAGCGGGGTGCTTAGTCTTTCTTAAACCTGAAAACGGTGCAAGAAAAATTACAACAGACAGCCCCACCGGCGCGCAGACCGGCAGAATCTATGGGTCCGGAGGCTTAAAAAATGGGGCGATAGCGAATATTTCTACCTTGAAATGTTAAAGATAACAGTATCTTACATTTACAGGAGGAAGTACGCTATGGCTCTTAATAAAGTGGAAATATGCGGAGTAAATACATCCGACCTGCCGCTGCTCGACCCGGAGGAAAAAATTGAATTGATGAGAAGAATCAAGGAGGGAGACGAGCAGGCGAGAGAACGATATATTCAGGGAAATTTAAGATTAGTATTAAGTATTATCAAACGCTTTTCCGGTAATACGGAAA
This sequence comes from Lachnospiraceae bacterium, assembly GCA_051878935.1. Lineage (GTDB taxonomy): Bacteria > Bacillota > Clostridia > Lachnospirales > Lachnospiraceae > CANQDT01. The sequence continues at coordinate 48,083 of JBJELB010000054.1, forward strand.
ATGCAGACGATTTATTTCAGGTAGGCTGTATAGGTCTTATAAAGGCAATTGATAATTTTAATCAGGACATGAATGTTCAGTTTTCAACATACGCCTGTCCGATGATTATCGGCGAGGTGAGAAGATATTTAAGAGATAATAATACGATCCGGGTAAGTCGTAGTTTACGGGATATTGCCTATAAGGCGATTTATGCCAAAGAGACGATGAGCCGCAATTCAGATAAAGAACCAACGATTGATGAGATTGCAAAAGAAATCGAGATGGATAAAGAAGAGGTCATCTATGCTTTAGATGCCATTGCCAGTCCGATGTCATTGTATGAGCCGGTATATCAGGAGGGTGGAGATACTCTGTATCTGATGGATCAGGTCAAGGATAAAAAGCAAAAGGAAGATGTCTGGGTAGAAGAGATTTCTTTACGGGAAGCAATGAAACGACTTCCGGAGAGAGAACACAGCATTATTGAGAAACGTTTCTTTGAAGGAAAAACACAAACGGAGGTAGCGGAAGAGATTGCAATCTCACAGGCACAGGTCAGCAGACTGGAAAAGAATGCGCTTAGGATTATGAGAGATTACCTGGATTAGGAGCGGAAATAGGGTCGGAAAATTGCGAATGAAAAAAATTTAAAAAAAAGTCAAATTTAGTGTTGACAATCAAAAATGGCTGTGCTATTATTAACAAGCTGTCGCTGATGAGCACAGCCAAGAACACGAAAAACCTTAGGAAATACAAGGGTTTGCAGTGCATGGAACATTGACAACAGAATCATATGACAACCCT
>JBJELB010000055.1:0-2192 GCA_051878935.1 Lachnospiraceae bacterium
GAAAATAGAATACAGAATTAAACATAACCTTTTTCTATCCACTGCTCGAATATGTCTCTGTCTTCGAGTCTACATTCTTTATAATAATCCGGTTCATTGTCCCGAAGCCAGACTCTTTTCTTTTCAATTTCAGCCCTGACCTCTGAAGTATCAAAGCCCGAATACCTTTCTGCCGCAAGAACGATATTGACGATATCATTACCGCAGACACAGACATCATAATCTTCAATATCCTTAACCCCCCAATGACTGGTTACTTCCTTTAATGGTCCGTGATACGAAATATAAATGTAATCATCCTTAAACAGATGATTCTCTCTTACCCATCTATACCTCATATCCACAATCCCAGAGGTTCTAAGATATCCCTTCATATACCAGATTACTCTGCTGTGAATCTTAATATAATCCTCCGGCAGATCCGCTGCAGTCAGCTTCGTCGGATATCTGCCATCAGAATACAGAAGAGGATTATCTGTGTCTACAATCTCACGGAGACCTTTTCCAAATTTACCCTGGGTGTAGACATTGGCACCTATTCTTTTTCCTTTGTAATACCTTGCCATACTTCATTCCTCCCAGAATGTCCTTTAAAAACAATTCCTGGCTGTCACTTATCGTTTTGAATTGCAGACAGTCTCTGAACCAAATCAAAATACAGCCCATTTTCTACTGCACGCTCTACTTCAATAGATGTCAGCAACTCTGTCACAACTTCCGCAATTCGCAATGCTTCCTGATCATCCGTATAATACTCAAATAACTTTCTGATCTGACAATCAGACTCAAGGATTCCGATATTCAGAGCATCAATAATCACTCCAAGCTGCGTGTCATCAATATAGACCTTGATTCTGAATTCTCCATTCATGTCATAACATTCTGCTTTCGGAAAATCGCATGGATCATCTTCGCATGGAAGCGGTCTTCCGAAATCTACTGTATAGCCACCCTCCGGTTTCAGAAACCATGCTCTTCTATAACGGAACTCCTGCTGCATATCATAGGCGATTGCTGCCTTCGCATCTCTGTCCGGCGAAAAAATACCATAACTTCCGTTTAATGAATACTTGCGCAATCCCGGCAGGATGATATTCCGGATATCCAAAAACTTTCTGCGAAGCGTATCATCCAATGCATCAAGCTGGCTACAGTTTCTGTACCATCTGAGATCCCATAACATATGATCATACTGACCTATCCATATTCTTGAATAGAAATCCAATGTATTCAGAACAATGCGAATCTCATGATCTGTAAATTCGAGTTCATGCATGCTGAAATCACCTCCTCTACATGAAACGAATGAATTCCATAAAATGTCTATCGCTCGTGCGGTTTCTTCTGTCTCCATTCATACGCTTTCTTCCTATGCGATCCTTATAATCTGCTCCCAGAGCAAGATCTCCTCCGCATTCACATTTCGATTATCATGATAATGACCGAAAAACCATTTTTTGAACTTACACTTCTGGCGTATCTCCTCCAGATATTCATTCAGATAATCTTTGGAATAAAGTCCATGTCCAAGCAAAGCCTGGGTACTTGAAGCACAACTGTGAGTAACAATAAAGTCAACCTTATTATCATGCTTCTCCAAATTCTGTCGGCCTTCCTCCATCTCTTCTTCCGATGGTAATTCCTGCTTCCACCAGCTCCAATGATTAATACGAAACGGCAAGTATCCTCTGCTTAATGTGGCATACTTTTTTTCAAACTCCGGATCATCCGGTTCCAACACTCCCCCCTGGATATCATGGCTGCTGGCCCCGCCGAAGCTGAATATCTTCTTTTCTTCAATCTCAAATACCTGCCCTCTCATGAGATGGAGAACAGATTCTCTTATCTTATGAACCTTGCCGCCGTGCCAGTCCTCAATCGGATACTGATATAAGCGGTCAAAATTCTCGTGATTACCACAAACAAAGAGCGTAGTAAATGGTCTGGAATCCAGCCAGTCCAATACCATCGTCTCCTCTTTACTTTCTTCATCTCTGTGCCACACACCGCCGAAGTCACCACAGATAATCACGTAATCTTTTTTTGTCATCTCGTTCTGCTCAGGGAAAATGCTCGGATTGAACCGCTCAAAATTCCCATGGCAGTCACCGGTAATATAAATCATAGTGCAATTCCCTCCAATTTAATCATACTCGCCGCAAAGGTCGGTGTCATTCTACACGTAGTATAAT